>CBIMFD010000146.1:0-8679 GCA_966243085.1 uncultured Shinella sp. | reverse complement strand
TCGCCGAGGCGTTCGAGATAGAGCGCGCCGTCCACGGTGCGCTTGATGACGACGTTGCGGCGGTCGCGCTCGTCGCGCATCCGCGTCACCAGCCCCTGCTCGCCCATCGTGTCGAGCGCGCGGGTGATGACCGGCTTGGTGACGCCGAGCCTGGCCGCCAGCCCCCGCACGGTATGCGGCGGCGGCACGAGGTAGATTTCCAGGAGGATGGCAAGCTGGCGCAGCGTCAGGTCGCGCCCGTCCTCGTGGACCTGCTGCAGGGTCACCTCATGCCAGAGGCCGAGCGCCTGCGATGGGGTGAGATCTACCGGCACGGCTCCTCCCGGCGTTGTGTGTCGTTACGCTACCGTATCGTTCTCCCGAAGGAAAGCGCCCCGTCAGGCGGTCGCCTTGCGCAGGTGATGGTAGAGCGCGCGGATCGCCTGTGCCTCGCCGCCCACCGGCGAATGCGGCCGCTCGGCCTGCGCCCAGGCATAGATGTCGAAATGCACCCAGCGCCGGTTGCGCGTGACGAAGCGCTTCAAGAAGAGCGCCGCGGTGATCGAGCCGGCCATGCCGCCCGCGGGCGCGTTGGTGAGGTCGGCGATGCGGGCGGAGACGTCCTTGTCGTAGCCGGCATAGAGCGGCATGCGCCACATCGGATCGTCCACCGAAAGGCTCGCCTCGGCAAGGTCGTGCGCAAGGTCGTCGTCGTCGGTGAAGAAGGGCGGCAGGTCCGGGCCGAGCGCGACGCGGGCGGCCCCCGTCAGCGTCGCCATGTCGACGATGAGGTCGGCCTCCTCCTCGTCGGCATAGGCGAGCGCATCGGCAAGGATCAGCCGGCCCTCGGCATCGGTATTGTCGATCTGCACGGTAAGGCCCTTGCGGCTCCTGTAGATGTCGCCGGGACGGAAGGCGTTCGCCGAGATGGAATTCTCGACGGCCGGGATGAGGACCCGAAGGTCCACCTTGAGCTTGGCATCCATGATCATCAAAGCAAGGCCGAGTACGTTCGCGGCGCCGCCCATGTCCTTCTTCATCAGGAGCATGGAGGAGGCCGGCTTGATGTCGAGGCCGCCCGTATCGAAGCACACGCCCTTGCCGACGAGCGTCACGCGCTTGTGGCCCTTCTTGCCCCAAGTGAGTTCCAGAAGGCGCGGCGCCTGCGCCGAGGCACGGCCGACCGTATGGACGAGCGGAAAATTCTCCTTGAGGAGATCGTCGCCCGAAATGACGGAGACCTTCGCCTTGTAGTGCTCGCCGAGCGCGCGGAAGACGTCCTCCAGCGCATCGGGCCCCATGTCGTTGGTGGGCGTGTTGATGAGGTCGCGGGCCAGGAAGACGCCGGCGAGCTGGCGCTTGATGTCGGCAGCGTCCGCGTCGGTCGGGATCAGCAGGGTCGGCGCCTCGGAGGCGGCTGCCTTGTAGCGCTCGAAACGGTAGCTGCCGAGGCCGTAGCCGAGCGCAAGGCGATTGGCCGTCAGCGGCGCGGTCTCGATATGCCAGTCTCCGGCCGGCAGGGCGCGGGCGAGCTTGCCCGTGAGAAAAGGCGCATCGGACGGGTTCTTGCCGAGGCCGAAGAGCGCGCCGCCCAGATGCCCGTCCGCCGTCGGCACCATCAGGAGGGCGCCCGATTCGGCCTTGAAGCCGGCCTTCTTCGCCCAGTCGAGGGCGATCGGGTCGATCGTTCCGGTCTCGATATGGGCCGGCGTGATCGCGAAGATCGGCAGCGTCTTGCCGCCCTTCGTGTTGAAGGGAGAGGGCCGGTCGATGAACTGGAAGGGGGCCATGGCGGAACCTTTGGAGAGAACGCGGAGAATCGGGCGATTAACAGTCTGTTAGGGTTAACAGACTATTGCTGGAGCGGAGATTGCGGCGTGATTCCTTAACCGCCGCGACATGCGGGAAAATCGCTTCGGGGACTGATCATGGCCGCTTGCCCTAAGGGTTCGTCACTTCGTCCGGCGCTCCTTGCGAGCGCGGGCCTGCTCATCGGCCTGTCCCTGACGGGCTGCGCGGGCAAGAGCAGCATAACCACCGGGTCCATTCCCAGGACCGAGTCGGTCGCCGCCATGAACGCGACGGAACTTCGCGGAGCCGCCGAACGGATCGGCGAGGCTTACGAGAAGAACCCGAAGGACCGCAATGTCGGCATCCAGTATGCGAGCGTCCTGCGCATGAACGGGCGCAACGACCAGGCGCTCGCCGTCATGCAGCAGGTCGCCATCGCCAATCCCGACGATCGCGAGGTGCTGGCCGCCTACGGCAAGGCGCAGGCCGCCGCCGGCCAGCTCCAGCAGGCGCTGGACACGATCCTGCGCGCCCAGACGCCCGACCGGCCGGACTGGCGGCTGAAATCGGCCGAAGGGGCGATTCTCGATCAGCTCGGCCGCTCCGGCGAGGCCCGTCAACGCTACCGCGCGGCGCTCGACATCGAGCCGAACGAGCCTTCGGTTCTCTCCAACCTCGGCATGTCCTACCTGCTGACGCGAGACCTGAAGACCGCCGAGACCTATCTGCGCTCGGCCGCCCAGCAGCCCGGCGCCGGCAGCGGCGTGCGGCAGAACCTTGCGCTGGCCGTCGGCCTGCAAGGCCGTTTCCAGGAGGCGGAGACCATTGCCCGGCAGGAGCTGACCGCCCAGCAGGCGGAGGCGAACGTCGCCTATCTGCGCGCCATGCTGAGCCAGCAGAACGCCTGGAAGAAGCTCGCCGCCGAGGACAACAACACCAACTGACCGCCAGTCTCCAAGCGTCCCTCCCAAGACGCCGACGCCCCGGCCGATCTCGACCGGGGCGTTTCCATGCGGCGGTGCAATGGACTTTTCAGAAGCGATCGGAGACCTGGATGCCGGCGGGGCCGAGGATGACGGCCACGAGCACGGGCAGGAAGAACAGGATCATCGGCACCGTCAGCTTCGGCGGCAGGGCCGCGGCCTTCTTCTCGGCCTCGTTCATGCGCTGGTCGCGGCATTCCTGCGCGAGCACGCGCAGCGCCTGGGCGAGCGGCGTGCCATAGCGCTCGGCCTGGATGAGGGCCTGCGTCACCGATTTCACCGTTTCGAGGCCGACGCGCGTGCCGAGGTTCTCATAGGCCTGGCGGCGCTCCTGCAGGAAGGAGAGCTCGGCCGTGGTCAGCACCAGTTCCTCGGCAAGCTCCGAGGAGGCCATGGCGATCTCGTCGGCGACGCGCTTGAAGGCGACCTCGATGGAAATGCCCGATTCCACGCAGATCAACATCAGGTCGAGCGCGTCGGGCCAGGCGCGGCGGATCGACTTCTGCCGTTTCGTCACCTGGTTGGAGACGAAGATGTTCGGCGAATAGAAACCGATATAGGCGATGACGACCGTGGCGAGGATGCGCATCGGCAGCGGCTTGTCGCCGAGGAAGCCGAGATAGAAGATGTAGAAGACGGCGAGCGCCAGGAAGACGAAGGGCAGCACGAAACGGGCGAAGAGGAAGATGTTCAGCGCGTTCTGCGAACGGTAGCCGGCCTGCCGCAGGCGGTTGACCGTGTTTGCGTCGACCAGCGCCTCGCGCAGGTTTAGCCGCTCGACCACCTGACGCACGGAGGTGTTGTGCTGGGTGCGCAGCGAGGCCTTGCTCTGGCTCGCCTCGGCATTGAGGCGCGCGCGTTCGCGCGCCCGCATCTGCTCGCGCTCCAGCGCCACCGCCTTCATGCGCTTGTTGAGGTCGCCGCGCTCGAAATAGGGCGCCGCCAGCGTGTAGAAGGTCGCCAGCACCGCGATCACCACGAAGGCGGGAAGGAGGATGGCCGGATCGGTAAGCGTTTCAACCATGGCCGCGCCCCTAGATGTCGAAGTTGATCATGTTGCGCATCACCAGGATGCCGATGGACATCCAGACACCGGAAATGCCGAGGATGAGGTGCCCGCGCGGGTCCTGGAAGAGGACCATGATGTATTCCGGCGAGGTCAGGTAGACGAGGAAGGCCACGATGAAGGGCAGCGCGCCGATGATGGCGGCCGAGGCCTTGGCTTCCATCGACAGCGCATTGACCTTGGCGCGCATCTTGCGGCGCTCGCGCAGCACGCGCGAGAGGTTGCCGAGCGCTTCGGAAAGGTTGCCGCCCGCCTGGCTCTGGATGGCGATGACGATGGAGAAGAAGTTGACTTCCTGCAGCGGGATGTTGGTGAACATGCGCGCGCAGGCTTCCGGCACGCTGAGGCCGACCTGCTGGGCTTCCACGATGCGGCGGAACTCCGAGCGGACCGGCTCCTGGCCCTCGGCGGCGATCAGCCGGAGGGCATCGGTCAGAGGCAGGCCCGACTTGATGGAGCGGACCATGACGTCCAGCGAATTGGGGAATTCTTCGAGAAACTTGTTGAGCCGCCGCTTGACGAGGAAACCCACGAACCAGCGCGGCAGGCCCGCCGCGACGATGAAGGCGGCACCGAGCGCGACGAGAAGGCCGGCACCGGCCAGAAGCGTCAGAACGAAGGCGAACAGGCCGAAGATCGCGCTGAAGACGTAGAATTTCGTGACGGTCAGCGAGAGGCCGGCCTGCGACAGCTTCGCCTTCATCGTGGTGGCGACGCGCCTGTTCTGCTCCTGCTGCTTCTTTTCGAGATCCTTCAGGGAGTCCTGCACCGACTTGCGGCGCTTCGAGAGTTCCTGCATCCGGTCGCGCGCGGCCTTTGCCTTGCCCTGATCGGTTTCGGCCGCCTGCACGCGGCGCACGCGGCTCTCCGTCTTCTTTTCCGCTTCGATGCGCGAGAAGAGGACGCCATAGGCGAGGCCTGCGGTGGAGAGCACCGCCAGCGCGAAGATCGCAACGATGTTGATATCCAGCCCGAACATCCGCGCGCCTCTCCGCCCCTTACGGCTTTTCCATCGCGTCGAGCGTCGTCGCCAGGCGCTTGTCCTCGTTGAAGTAGCGGGCGCGGTCCCAGAAATGCGGCTTGCCGATGCCGGTTCCCTTGTGCTGGCCGATGATGCGTCCGTTGGCGTCCTCGCCCTGAATCTCGAAGCGCATCAGGTCCTGCGTGACGATGACGTCGCCTTCCATGCCGATCACCTCGGTAATGTGGGTGATGCGGCGCGACCCGTCGCGCAGGCGCGAGGCCTGGATGATGACGTCGATGGAGCCGGCGATGATCTCGCGCACGGTTTTCGCCGGCAGCGTGTAACCGCCCATGGCGATCATGGACTCCATGCGCGACAGGCATTCGCGCGGCGTGTTGGCGTGGATCGTGCCCATCGAGCCGTCGTGGCCGGTGTTCATCGCCTGCAGGAGGTCGAAGACTTCCGGTCCGCGCACTTCGCCGACGATGATGCGCTCGGGACGCATGCGCAGGCAGTTCTTGATGAGGTCGCGCATGGTGATCTCGCCCTCGCCCTCGATGTTCGGCGGGCGGGTTTCGAGGCGCACCACATGGGGCTGCTGGAGCTGGAGTTCGGCCGAGTCCTCGCAGGTGATGACGCGCTCGTCCTCGTCGATATAGCGCGTCAGGCAGTTGAGCAGCGTCGTCTTGCCCGAGCCCGTTCCGCCCGAGATGACGAGGTTGCAGCGCACGCGGCCGATGATCTGCAGGAGCGTCGCGCCCTCCGGCGTGATCGAGCCGAAGCGGACGAGCTGGTCGAGCGTCAGCTTGTCCTTCTTGAATTTTCGGATGGTGAGCGCGGTGCCGTCGATGGCGAGCGGCGGGGCGATGACGTTGACGCGCGAGCCGTCTGGAAGGCGCGCGTCGCAGATCGGGCTCGATTCGTCGACGCGGCGGCCGACCTGGCTGACGATGCGCTGGCAGATGGAGAGGAGCTGGGCGTTGTCGCGGAAGCGGATCTCCGATTCCTGCACCTTGCCGGCGACTTCGATATAGGTCTTGCCCGCGCCGTTCACCATGATGTCGGCGATGTCGTCGCGCGCGAGCAGCGGCTCCAGCGGGCCGTAGCCGAGAACGTCGTTGCAGATGTCGTCGAGCAGTTCCTCCTGCTCGGAGATCGACATCGCGAAGTTCTTGATCGTGATGATGTCGTTGACGATGTCGCGGATTTCCTCGCGCGCGCTCTCGGTATCGAGCTTGGCGAGCTGCGACAGGTCGATCGTGTCGATGAGCGCGGAAAAGACCTGGCTCTTCGTATCGTAGTAATCCTCGGTGCGGGCCACGCGGCGGCGCGCGGCGGGAGCCGGCGTCGGAGCCGAGACCGGCGCGGGGGCAGGTTCGAAGACGGGCGGCGGCGGCGCGGCGGCAGCCACCGGCCGCTCCGCCGTCACGGTCGGGGCGGCCGCAGGCGCGGCAGTGGGCGCCTGGCCCGCCGTGCCGCTCTTGCCGAAACCTTCATTGCCGCGTTTGCCGAACATGCCGTTTCATCCAGTCTGTTGCATCGCCCCGGAGCTCGTCCTGGGCTTACTTGCGGCCGAGGAGCCCCAGCATCTTGCCGAGGCCGGCCTTCTTGGGCTTCTTCATCGTCGCACGGCCCGTCACCAGATGGGCGATCTGCGAGAAGGTCTCCGCGGTCGGCGATTTCTTGTCCATTTCGGCGATCATGCGGCCGCTATTGGCCGCGCTGCCGAAGAGCTGCGCGTCGAAGGGAATGATCGCTACCGGCTCCACGCCGAGCGGATCGCAGAAATCGGCGGGCGCGATTTCCGGGCGCTTGGGCATCCCGACCTGGTTGAGGACGAGGTGCGGCGGCTTGTCGTTCGGCCGTAGCTTCTTCAGCGCATCGAGCATGTTCTTGGCGTTGCGCAGGTTCGCAAGGTCCGGCACCGCCGTGATGACCAGCTCGTCCACCTCCGACAGGAGCGTGCGCGTCCATTCCGACCAGGCATGCGGCACGTCGAGCACCGTCACCGGCGCGCTGCGCTGGAGCACTTCGAGCACCGGCTGGAAGGAGCCGCGCTCCAGATCGTAGGCGCGGTCGAGCATGGAGGGAGCCGCCAGCAGCGAGAGGTGCTCGGAGCACTTCGTCAGCAGACGGTCGAGGAAGACCTCGTCGAGCCGGTCCGGCGCGTAGATCGCCTCGGAAATGCCCTGCGGCGGATCCTGGTCGAAGTCGATATTGGCCGTGCCGTAGGGCAGGTCGAGGTCGGCGAGGATCACCTCGGTCTGGAAGAGACTGGAAATGTCGAAGGCGCAATTGTGCGCGATGGTCGAGGAGCCGGCGCCGCCCTTCGCGCCGATGAAGGCAAGGGTGCGGCCGAGCGGTTCGGCTTCCGGGTCGACGAAGATCGCCGCCATCGCGTTCAGCACCTCGGCCATGCCGACGGGACCGACCATGTATTCGGAAATGCCGTTGCGGATGAGGTCGCGGTAGAGCGGGATGTCGTTGTATCGCCCGATGATGATGACCTTGGTGGAGGGATCGCACACCTCGGCAAGCGGGGCCAGTTCCTCCATGATGCCGCCCGGCTCGGTCGATGTCTCCAAGATGAGGAGGTTCGGCGTCGGGGCCGAGGCGAACATGTTGGCGGCCGCGGCGATGCTGGCGCTCGATATCCTCAGGCTCACCTTGGCCATGCGCCGGTCCTGACCGCACCGTTCCATGGCGCGTAGCATCGCCTCGCTCTCGCAGAAGGCGTGGACGGAGATGCGCGGCAGCGGGCGCACGGATTCGAGGTCCGCCGGGCCCGCGGCCTCTTCAGCCGTCTCCGGCGCGGTCTCGTTGGTGAAGGTGTAGTCAACCGTGCTCATGGCGTCACATGTCCTGCAGTTCGGTATAGGCGCCGCGGTAGCGCTCAAGCGCATTGCCCCTTTGGGTGGCGTCGATCGGCGTCATGCGTCGCGGACCGAGAAGATCGGCGGGGTCGGCGATCTGAGCCGCGAGGTTGTTCTGCGTGGCGCAGCCGAAATTGTAGTAGTTCTTGTTCCCGGACGTGTTGACCACCAGGTCCTCCGGCCATTGGCCGCAGGCCGGCGTCGAGGCCGTGATTGCGTAATAGCTGAGGCGGATAGGCGCGGCCTCGGACGGGTCGCCGGCGGCATAGCTTTCCACGATGATCTTGCGGGCGGGAACGCCGCGGCGTGCGACCAGCCGGCGGATCTCCCGGCTCGTCACGGCCGTCGCGGCCGCGTTGCGCGCATCGCTCGGGACGATGATGCGGAAGATGCCCGAGGCGCCCGTCGCATAGCCGTCGACGAAACCGGCGATCACCTCGCTCTGGCCGCGGGTCAGTCGGGAAGCGCCGGTCGCGATGGGAATGTCGATCGTCTTTTCCTGCTCGCCGACAACGATGGGATGGCGCGTGCGGTAATCGTCCGGCAGCGCACCCGTCACGGATCGATCAGGGTTCGCGCAGCCTGCGGCGAGCGCGGCGACGACCGCCATTGCCAGGAGCGCGGCGGTGCGGCCGGCCTTGCCGGTGCTGTGCATTTCGTTTGCCATTGGCTGGGCCCGTCCCTTCGTCACGTCGCACCCGATCACTTGTAGATAAAGCCCACGCTGCCTTCGTAGCGCTGGGTGGGCAGGTCGCTCTTGCGACCGTAGATCTCATTGACCTGGCCGAGGAAGACGCTCGCCGCGTCATTGGCCGGGTTGAAATTGTCATCCGGCCGCGCAAGCCCGTTGCGGTTCACCGGCTTGACGAGATAGGGCGTCGCGATGATCACCAGCTCCGTCTCGTTGCGCTCGATGGACTTCTGGCGGAACAGTGCGCCGAGGATCGGCACCTTCGAGGCGACCGGCGTGCCGTTCATCGACTGCTGCACGTCGTCGCGGATGAGGCCGGCAAGCGCGATGGA
>CBIMFD010000145.1:0-8711 GCA_966243085.1 uncultured Shinella sp. | reverse complement strand
CGATGCCTGTTCCCTTACAGCGGCGTGCGGCGCCTGCGGGTGAGGATCGGCACATATTCCAGGCAGAAGAGGCCGAAGGCGGTGATCCAGAGGAGGCCGGAGGCGGCATAGATCGTCTGGCTCATATCCGGGAGAGCCTCGCCGAGCGGCCGGATCAGCGCGCAGGCGAAGACCGCCACATAGGCCGCGACGGTCAGGCGCGAGGCCGTCAGCGCATGGCCGGTATGGCCGAGGCTTGCGCGGGTCATCACCGCCAGCATCATGCCGGCAATGGCACCGACGGAGAGGAGATGCAGCACCGAGCGTTCCTCCAGCCAGCCGTTGGCGGCAAGGGCGATGGCGGCGAGACCGAGCGGGATGAAGGCGTAGGCGACGTGGAGGACGACGAGCAGCTTTTCCTGCGTCGTCGTCCAGCCGCGCCATCGGTAGAGGCGGATCGCGTTGAGAATGGCGCCGGCAAGCGCAAGCACGATCGTCGCGGGATGGGCCGGATCGGCGGTCCAGGCGGCGAGCGCCGCGGTGCCGGCAAGGATGGCGGCGGTGTCGAAGCGGTTGAAGGGTGTCGGGAATTTCGTCTGGCCTGCCTTGTTGAGCCAGTTGCGGGTGAAGCTCGGCACGATGCGCCCGCCGATGATCATCACCAGTATGACATAGGCGGAAAGGGCTAGGCGGATCGTCACTTCGTCGCGGTCCCCGCCGATAATGGCGACGTGGTAAAGGCCGTTCGCCAGCGAGAGGGCGAAGAGCGCCCCGAGCACCTTCAGGTCCTTCCACTTGCGCCCGGCGACGATCTCGCGCGTGCAGATGAGAAGGAGCACCGGAAGGAAGAGGCCGTCGATCACCGCGGCTGCCGTCACGCCGATCCAGTCGGTCATGAGGAGGGCGATGCGCCCGGCGCACCAGAGGCCGAAGAGCGCGCCGAGCGGCTTGCCGGAGACGGGCAGCCGGCCCGTCCAGTTGGGCACGGCCGTCAGCAGGAAGCCGGCGAGCACGGCCGAGGCGAAGCCGAACAGCATCTCGTGCGCGTGCCAGTTCGGCGCGCCGTAATCGCCGGCGATCTCGATATGGCCGGTGATCGCGGCGATCCACAGCGCCATGGCGACGATCGCCCAAACGCCGCCGCCGAGGAAGAACGGCCGGAAGCCGTAGGAAAACAGCACCGGGCCGGTGCGGGAAAGGCCGCGTGGAACGGGGCCGCCGACGCGTCCCGCAGTTTGGCTTGCACTCATGATCGTGCTCCTTTGCATGTGTGAGTTTCCTTCTAGGGGGCACGACCAGCGGGTTCTTTGCGAGATGACAAAGAGCAAGCAGGCGCCTGCCAAAATGCCGCAGCGGCCGGAAGAACCTGTTTGACCCGCCTCAAAGAGACGGCGCCGGATGCGCGTAGAACGAGAGCAACAGGGCGATACACCGCTCCGTTCTTTCAAAAGGAGACATGCAATGACTGAGCAGTTTCAGATGACTCGCCGCGCGATCCTGGGCGGTGCCGCTTTCGCCGGCGTCCTGACGCCGCTCATCGCGGCGACGATGGCACGGGCCGAAGGCGGCGACATCCAGACCGATCCGGCTGCCGCGGCTGCAAACGTCGCGGACCTCGAGCGGGTGAAGGTCGAACTGGTGAAACCGCCCTTCGTCCACGCCCATAGCCAGAAGGCCGAGGGCGGCCCGAAGGTCTACGAATTCACCCTGACGATCGAGGAAAAGACGATGATCCTCGACGATCAGGGCACGGAAGTCCACGCGATGACCTTCAACGGGTCGGTCCCCGGGCCGATGATGGTCGTGCACCAGGGCGACTATGTCGAGTTGACGCTGATCAACCCCGAAACCAACGAGCTGCAGCACAATATCGACTTCCATTCGGCAACCGGCGGCCTCGGCGGCGGCGCGCTGACCGTGGTCAACCCGGGCGAAAGCACGGTCCTGCGCTTCAAGGCCACCAAGGCCGGCGTCTTCGTCTACCACTGCGCACCTCCCGGAATGGTGCCGTGGCATGTCACCTCGGGCATGAACGGCGCGATCATGGTGCTGCCCCGCGAAGGGCTCACCGACGGGCACGGCAAGGAGCTGGCCTATGACCGGGTCTACTATGTCGGCGAACAGGATTTCTACGTGCCGCGCGACGAGAAGGGCGACTTCAAGAAATACGCCAGCGCGGGCGATGCCTATGCCGATACGCTCGCGGTGATGCGCACGCTGACCCCGAGCCATATCGTCTTCAACGGCGCGGTCGGGGCCCTCACCGGCGACAACGCCCTGCAGGCGAAGGTGGGCGAGAAGGTGCTGATCGTGCATTCGCAGGCCAACCGCGACACCCGCCCGCACCTCATCGGCGGCCACGGCGACTATGTCTGGGCGACCGGCAAGTTCCGCAACGTTCCGGATGTCGACCAGGAGACCTGGTTCATTCCGGGCGGCACGGCGGGCGCGGCCTTCTACACCTTCGAGCAGCCCGGCATCTACGCCTATGTCAACCACAACCTGATCGAGGCCTTCGAACTGGGCGCTGCCGCGCATTTCGCGGTCACGGGCAAGTGGAACGACGACCTGATGACATCGGTCACGCCCCCGAACGGCGTCTGACCCTGATGCCCGCCGCCTCGGCGGCGGGCCCTCTCCGGGCTGCCGATGGCGGCCCGGCCTTTCACCGGCACCCCCCGGATGCCGAAACACCGTCCGGGCGTGGTGCAAGGAGGCCGCCATGGCTGCGCTTGTTTCAAAACCCGGCATCTCGTGGACTTCGCTCGCTTTTCCCGCCATCCTGCTCGCCGGCCTTGCCGGCACGCTGGCAGTCCAGGCCGATCTCTTCCGTCCCGCGCCGGCGGGGCCTGTCCTCGACGAGCCGCTGACGGTGGAGATCGCACCGCGCACCTTCCAGTACCGAGACAGCGGCGAATTCTTCCGCAACGGCTTTGCCGTCGACGGTCCGGTCGAGACCGTCACGATCCGCCGTCCGCTCACCATCATGAAATACCAGGTCACCGCCGCCGACTACGGGCGCTGCGTGGCCGATGGCGCCTGCCCGCCGGCCGAGCCGAGCTATGTGCCGGCCGATCCCGCTACCACCCCCGCCACCGGCGTCAGTCATGACGACGCCGTCGCCTATGCCGGCTGGCTGAGCGCGCGCACCGGCGAGATCTGGACGCTGCCGACCGACCGTGACCTTGCCTTCGCCGCAGGTTCGCGCTTCCCGGACGATGCGCTGGGCGTCGATATCGACAGCACCAATCCCGCCGACCGCTGGCTGGCCGACTATCGCCGCGAGGCGGCGCGCAAGGCCTCGCGCGATCCGGTTCCCCAGCCGCTCGGCCGTTTCGGCGAAAGCGAGTTCGGCCTTGCCGACTTTGCCGGCAATGTCTGGGACTGGACGGCGACCTGCAGCCGCCGCGTCAATCTCGACAAGGCGGGGGCCGTCGTGAAGGACACCCGGTCGTGCGGCGTCTACGTTGCGAGCGGCAAGCACCGCGCCTCGCTGAGCTCGTTCGTGCGCAACCCCAAGAGCGGTGGCTGCGCGGTGGGCGTGCCGCCCGACAATGTCGGCTTCCGCCTGGTGAAGGACACGCGCTGGTATGCCGGCCTGCTCGACGCGTTTCGCAGGAAAGGATTGCCGCTCTGAACTTCCGGCTGCGGTTCCGGCGTGATAGAAGCCGGTAACGTTCATACCGAGAGGCTACGGATTGTGAAGATCGACCGGACCGTCGTGCGCTCGCTCGCCTTGTTCGAGCGGATGAGCGACGAAGACCTCGACAGATTGCTGGCCCATGCGACGGCGCGCCGCGTGCCGCAGGGTGACGCCGTCTTCGAGCAGGGCCAGCAGGCGGCAAGCTTCTTCCTCCTGCTGCACGGCCGCCTGAAGGTGACGCAGGTGACGCAGGACGGGCAGCAGATCATCGTGCGCGTCGTCCATCCGGGCGACCTCTTCGGCTTCGCCAAGGCGCTGCAGCGCTCCGACTATCCCGGCACCGCGCGCGCGGCGACGGAGAGCGTGATCCTCGGCTGGCCGACGGATCTCTGGCCGAGCTTCGTCGAGCAGAATCCCCGCCTTGCCGTCAGCGCCATGCAGACGATCGGTCAGCGGCTGGAGGAGGCTCATACCCGCATCCGCGAAATGTCCACCGAAGAGGTCGAGCGGCGCGTCGCCCACGCCGTCCTGCGCCTTTCCCGGCAGGCTGGACGCAAGGAGGGCGACGGCATCCGCATCGATTTCCCGATCTCCCGTCAGGATATCGCCGAGATGACCGGTACGACGCTGCACACCGTTTCGCGCATCCTCTCGGCCTGGGAAGCGCGTGGCCTTGTCGAGGGCGGGCGGCAGAAGCTGCTCGTGCGCGACACGAACGGCCTTTCGGCGCTCGCCGATGGTGCGAAGGAGTAGGACCGCAGGTCCCTCTACGTGGCGTCCTTGAGGATCGCCGAGAAGACCGGATCGAAGGCGCGGCGGATGGGATCGGCGGCCGCGCCGAGGGCGACCGCCCAGGGATCCATCGTGCCGAGCTGGAAGCGGGCGATCGTGCGGCCCGGCCGTTCGGCATTCGACGGCAGCAGAGGAAAGACGGCAGCGAACAGCCGCTCGGCGAGCGGCTGCGGCGCGCTGCCGGTCAAAAGCACGGTCTGCGGATCGAAGATGGTCTCGACCATGTGGACGGCCTGCCGGAGGTCCGTCGCGGCCCCCTCCAGCCAGTCGAGGATGCGCGGATCGCCCTCCCGCGTCAGCCGTTCCACCGTCTCGTAGGCATCCGTCGTCGCCTTGTCGAGGCCGAGGCGCTGGAACAGCGAGGCGAGCGAGGCGCGATGTTCCAGCGGCAGAACCGCGCCGCCGCGCGAAAAGAGCACCATGCCGATCTCGCCCGCATTGCGGTTGCTGCCGGTGTAGAGCTCGCCGCCGAGGATGAGCCCGGCGCCGATGCCGTATCCGAGATAGAGGCAGACGACATGGTCGAGGCCGTCGGCCGCACCGTTCATGCGCTCGGCCGTCGCGCAGGCCGTGGCGTCGTTCTGAAGGCTGACATCGAGGCCGGTGCCGGCGGCGAGCGTTTCGAGAAGCGGGAAGGTCTGCCACTTGCCCATCATCCACGGGTCGTCACCGGCCGGCTCCAGCCCGAACGGTCCCGGCATGGCGATGCCGAGCCCGGTGAGCCGGTGGGCGGAGACCGGAATGCGCGCGACAAGGTCGGCGCGCACCTTCTCGACGAGCCGCAGGATCACCCGGCTGCCCTCGACCGGGTCGCCTGGCGGCAAGTTCGCGACCGCCCGGGCGGCCTCCCGCCCCAGGAAGTCGACGGCGACGACGCGGGTGAGCTCCCGGTCGATCTGCACGCCGAGCGCAAAGGCCCCTTCGGTGACGAGCCGGTAGGGCGTGGAGGGCTGGCCGCGGCCGCGCCGCACCACGTCCTCGGAGGCGACGAGCCCATCCGCTTCGAGGCTTTCGATGAGGTTGGAGACGGTCTGCTTGGTGAGCCGGGTCGCGCGGGCGAGATCGGCGCGCGAGAGCGGGCCGTTCAGGCGGATGGCCTCGATGATGACGCGCCGGTTGTGCGCGCTCGTGCCTTCCTGATTGGTTCCGCTCTTGGCGCGGATCGTCCGCAATTCGTTCATCGGCACTTCCCTCTTGACACCATTTGATTAATACAGAACAGTTAAGTCAAGGGATTTGACTTAATAAGGAACCGAAGAGTTCCGGGGAACGGGCCGCAAGGGCCATGACAAGACGGGCGCCCGTGCCGGGCGCTTTCGGCATCAAAGCAAACTGGAGGCTGGCATGTTGAAATCGATCTCGAAAACCCTGCTGGGCGCCGCGCTCATCGCCGCCGCGTCCGCTCCGCACGCCTTTGCGGAAACCACGCTCAACGCCCTCTTCATGGCGCAGGCCGCCTATAGCGAAGCGGACGTGCGGGCGATGACCGACGCCTTCACCAAGGCGAACCCGGACATCAAGGTCAATCTCGAATTCGTGCCCTACGAGGGCCTGCACGACAAGACCGTGCTCGCGCAGGGTTCCGGCGGCGGCTATGACGTCGTGCTCTTCGACGTGATCTGGCCGGCCGAATACGCGGCCAACAACGTGCTGGTCGACGTCTCCTCGCGCATCACCGAGGACATGAAGAAGGGCGTCCTGCCGGGTGCCTGGACGACGGTGAACTATGACGGCAAGTCCTATGGCATGCCGTGGATCCTCGACACCAAGTACCTGTTCTACAATAAGGAGATTCTGGAGAAGGCCGGCATCAAGACGCCGCCGAAGACCTGGGACGAGCTTACCGAACAGGCGAAGATCATCAAGGACAAGGGTCTGCTCGCAACGCCCATCGCCTGGAGCTGGGCGCAGGCGGAGGCCGCGATCTGCGACTACACCACGCTCGTCAGCGCCTATGGCGGTGAGTTCCTGAAGGACGGCAAGCCGGCCTTCACCGAGGGCGGTGGTCTCGATGCGCTGAAATACATGGTCGACAGCTACAAGTCCGGCCTCACCAACCCGAATTCAAAGGAATTCCTCGAAGAGGACGTGCGCAACGTCTTCCAGAACGGCGATGCGGCCTTCGCGCTCAACTGGACCTACATGTACAACATGGCCAATGCCGGCAAGGACAGCAAGGTGGCCGGCAAGGTCGGCGTGGTGCCGGCGCCGGGCGTTTCCGGCAAGAGCGAGGTCTCGGCCGTGAACGGCTCGATGGGCCTCGGCATCACCACGACCAGCAAGCATCCGGACGAGGCATGGAAATACATCGTCCACATGACCTCGCAGGAGACGCAGAACGCCTATGCCAAGCTCAGCCTGCCGATCTGGTCCTCCTCCTATGACGATCCGGCCGTGACCGGCGGTCAGGAGGAGCTGATCGCCGCCGCCAAGCTCGGCCTTGCCGCCATGTATCCGCGCCCGACGACGCCGAAGTACCAGGAGCTCTCCACGGCCCTCCAGCAGGCCATCCAGGAGGCGCTTCTCGATCAGGCTTCGCCGGAGGACGCGCTGAAGTCCGCCGCGGAAAACAGCGGCCTCTGACGAATGCGTCTTGCGGGCGGCCCCGGCCGCCCGCACACTTGCTGCCCCGAAGACCGACGAGAGGACGCTATGTCCAGCACCTGGATGACGACCCGGGCATGGCTTCTCATGCTGCCGCTCCTGGCGATCATGATCGCGGTGATCGGCTGGCCGATGGCCGATACGGTTCGGCTGTCCTTCACCGATGCCAAGCTCATCGGCCTCGGCGGCCGGTTCGTCGGCCTCGACAACTACGTGAAGATGCTGACGAGCAACAATTTCCAGCGCGCCCTCTTCGCCACCACATGGTTCGCCGTCGTCTCGGTGACGGCGGAAATGGTGATCGGCGTCCTCGCCGCCCTGCTGCTCAACCAGCGCTTCTATGGTCGTGCCGTGCTGCGCGCGCTGCTCATCCTGCCCTGGGCGCTGCCCACCGTCGTCAACGCGACCCTGTGGCGGCTGATCTACAATCCGGAATATGGCGCGCTGAACGCGGCGCTGACGCAGACCGGTCTTCTCGATAGCTATCGTTCGTGGCTCGGCGAACCGGGCACGGCCATGACGGCGCTGATCCTTGCCGACTGCTGGAAGAACTTTCCGCTCGTCGCCCTCATCGCGCTCGCCGCCCTGCAGGCCGTGCCGCGCGACATCACCTCGGCCGCGCTCGTCGATGGCGCAGGGCCCTTCGCCCGCTTCCGCTTCGTCGTGCTGCCCTATCTTGCCGGTCCCCTCATGGTGGCGCTGGTGCTGCGCACCATCGAGGCCTTCAAGGTGTTCGACATCATCTGGGTCATGACGCGCGGCGGGCCGGCCAATTCGACGCGCACGCTCTCCATCCTCGTCTATCAGGAGGCCTTCTCCTTCCAGCGGGCGGGCTCGGGCGCCTCGCTCGCCCTCGTGGTCACGCTCATCGTCACCGTGCTGGCGGTCGGCTACGGCCTGCTGGTGCGCCGCGCCGCGGGGGGCGCCACCTGATGGAACGCCGCAGCCGCCTCGCCTCGATCCTCATCCATGCCGCAGCGCTCCTGCTTGCCGCCGTCATCCTCGCGCCGATCTTCTGGCTCTTCGTCATGAGCATTTCGCCAGCCGCCGACTTGGTCGCAAAGCCGCTCGGCTGGTGGCCGAGCCATGTGGATTTCTCGCGCTATGCGGTCCTGCTCTCGACCGTTCCCAACAGCGCGGGCGCCGCCTTCGTCGCTTCGCTCGTCAACAGCATCCTCGTTGCCGGCATGGCGACGCTCGCGGCCATCGCGCTTGCCATTCCCGCCGGCTGGGCGGTCTCGCGCACGCCTTCGGTCGGCTGGTCGCTGTCGCTGGTGATCGCCACCTACATGCTGCCGCCGGTCGCGCTTGCCGTGCCGCTCTACATGGCGCTCGCCTGGCTCGGCCTCCTCAATTCCGTCTTCGGCCTCGCGCTCGTCTATCTCAGCATCCTCGCGCCCTTCACGACCTGGCTGATGAAATCCGGCTTCGACGGCATTCCGCGCGAGATCGAGCAGGCGGCGATGATCGACGGGGCCGGGCTCTTTACGACATTGCGCATCCTCACCCTGCCGCTCGCCATGCCCATCGTCGCCACCTCGGCGCTCTTCGCCTTTCTGCTCGGCTGGGACGAGTTCTTCTATGCGCTGCTCTTCACCTCCGACCAGCGCGCCCGCACGCTGACCGTCGCCATCGCCGACCTTGCCGGCGGGCGGGTCTCCGACTACGGGCTGATCGCGACCGCCGGCGTGCT
>CBIMFD010000144.1:0-8730 GCA_966243085.1 uncultured Shinella sp. | reverse complement strand
CCGAAGAGCTTGCCGAAGATATATTGCAGCACGTCGCTGCCCTGCACCGTCGCGATGAGGAAGGCGATGAGCAGCAGGCCCCGGCCCTCGTTGCCGGGAATCGTCAGCGTCACCAGCGCCGGCACATGGCTGATGCAATAGACCGAGAGCATGATGCCCCATTGCTGCTCGCTCACCCGTTCGAGGAAACGGGACGTGTCGCCCCGGATCGCCGTGAGCGCCGGCATGGCCAGGAAGCAGTAGACGGGCACGAAGATGGAATAGAGCCCGTACCAGTCGATCCAGATGAGATAATATTGCACCGGAATGACGACGAGGAACATGCCGAGCAGCGTCCAGCGGTCGGCACGGCGCGTATTGGTGAGCGTCACATATTCACGCAGCGCCGCGAAGGAGACGAAGGCGAAGAGCAGGACCACGCCGCCCTTGCCGAAGAGGAAGGCGACGCTGATGCCCGCCACCATGATCCACCAGGCCTTGATGCGCGCATTGAGGTTTTCCAGCGTCGACGGCAGGGGCCTCGCGGCGCGCCAGGAGAGCACGCCCGCAACGAGGCTTGCCGTCGCAAGCACGGCGACGAGGCCGAGGAAGAGGCGTGTCGTGTCGTCGTTCATCCGTTTCCATCCCTCTTCGGCGCGAGCGCCAGAAGCGCCTGCCGCGCCCGCTCGAGAAAGGCCTTGCGGTCTTCCCCCGCCTCCAGCGCCATCGGCGCGCCGAAGACGACGCGGCAGAGTAGCGGCACGGGCAGCAGCGCGCCCTTCGGCAGGACGCGCGACATGTTCTCGATCCAGCAGGGCACGAGTTCGACGTCCGGCCGCGCGGCGGCGAGGTTGTAGAGGCCGGAGCGGAAGCGCAGCAGCGGCGCCTCGCTCATGTTGCGCGTGCCTTCCGGAAAGAAGATCAGCGACTGGCCGGCGTCGAGCGCGGCGAGCATGATCTGCATGGGGTCAGCCGTGCGCTCCACCCAGTTGCGCTCGACCAGCACCGTGCGCAGCAGCCGGTCGGCGATGAAGCGGCGCACCGGGCCGGCGTTCCAGTAGTCCGCGCCGGCGACCGCGGCGGTGCGGGCGCGCTCGGTGGGCGGCAGGCAGGTCGAGACGAGGATGAAATCGCCGTGGCTCGCATGGTTGGCGAAATAGATGCGCTGGCGGCCGTTCGGCGCCGCGCCGGCCCAGATCGGCCGTACCCCGGTGACAGCGCGCGACAGGACCGCCAGAACCGCGCCGGAAACCCGTTGCAGTAGCGTCGTCATGCCCCGCCTCCCCCGGTCGCATCGAGCAGCAGCACGGCATAGAGGCCGAGAGCGATGACAAGCGAGGCCCATTGAAGCCGCACGAGCCGCCGGCAGCCGGCAAGGCGTGCGGAAAGCGGGGCCGACGCGGCGCTCTTTTCCCGAAGACCCATGCGCACCAGCACGTCGTCAATCGCGGCAAGGCCCGCCGCCTCCGTGTCATGGGAGGCGGCGAGACGGAAGAGCGCGGCGTCGAAGAGGAGATGGACGGAAAGGGCGAGCGGCAGGAGGCAGAAGGCGAGCAGCAGTCCCCAGGCAAGCGGCCCGGCAAAGCCGTGCGCGCCCGCCGTCGGCGGCGCGGCGGCGAGGATCAGCAGCGCCACAAGGCCGCCGGCAAGGCCGTGGCGGCGCAGGCGAGCGGTGATCATAGTCAAGCCCGTCATCGCGCGGCCTCCTCGATGAAGGCATAAGCCTCGAAGGGCAGGTGTACGGGGCGGCCGGCGGCCCTGATCTGTTCGACGGCGGCCGCGGCATTCGCGGCGAGCCCCGCCCGCATCAGCCAGCAGGCGGCGACGAGAGCGCTGCGCTGGAAGCCGAGCGCGCAGCAGACGAGGACCGGACCGTGCCGGCGGGCCGCCTCGAGCGCTTCCGCCGCCGCGCGGACGCGCGCCACGGGAACGGGCAGCAGATCGAGCGAAGGAAAGGCGTGCCAGGCAAGGCCGGGCACCGCGAGGCCCGGCAATTCCGCCGTCACATCGATCGCCGCGGCATAGGTGGACGGCGCGCCCTTGCGCGGCAGGCGGCCGAGGAAGACGCCGTCTGCAACCTCCACCGCCGCCGGTAACCGCCGCGTCCACCAGAGAACGTTGAGGCGCACGCCGAAGCGGTAGGGCATCAGCAGCCAGCGGCTCGCGAGGCTGATGCGCCCGTCCGACCGCTTCTGGAACATGTCCGCGCCGCCGCCGGCATAGGCGAAGGCAACGATGACAAGCGCCATCGCCGGCCAGAGGAGAAGAAGGCCGGCGCCGGTGATGCGCATGGCGGCTATCGACAGGGCAAGGAAGATTGCCGCACCCGCCGCATAGTATGCCGCAAGCCGCCGGGCTTTCGGCTCCCCGGTCGGACGAAAGCCGGAAAGTGGCGCGGGGCCTTCGGCCGGAAACAGCCAGAGGGCGAAGAGGCCGAGCAGCGCGCCGGTCGGGATATCGATGGCGTGGTGCTGCCATGTGGTCAGCACGGAAAGGCCGATCAGGAGGCACCAGCCATGCCAGAAGGCCCGCCAGGCGCCGCGCAGCCGGCCGCGCCAGTGATCCCAGATGATCACCAGCAGCGCGATATGCAGCGAAGGCGCCTGATTGAACGGCTTGTCGAAGCCGCCGAGCACGTCGAACAGCAAACCCGGCAGTCCGTGCGTCTCCGGCCGCACAAAGATCGCTTGCAAGGGAAAGGCGACAAAGCAGAGGACGGCGATCACCTGTGCCGAAAGATAGCGCCGCGCCAGCCGCCCTACCTCCTCCGGCGTGTCGCAGACGAAGAGCGAGAGCGCGTAGAAGGCGTTGATCGACCAATAAGGCAGGATCGTCCAGGCGATGAAGGGAATGTGCCGCTCCCAGCCGAAGGCAAGGTTCGGCACATCCGTGCGAAGCGAGGCCAGCCAGTTCGCCGTGCCGTAGGTCAGGTAGAAGAACGGTGCGAGGAAGACGAGCCAGAGCGCGGCCGCGCGGATAGCCGCACGACGCGACAGGACCGGAACGGGTGCGACGCCCTCCCCCATGCCGGCCTCAGACGCGCTCGGCCAGCGACACGGTGAAGATGCCCCATCCGTCGATGCGCTGCTCGACCTTGCGGAAGCCGGCGGCAGCAACGAGCTGGTCCATCTCCTGCTGGCTGCGTCGCCGCATGATCCAGGCCGCCCCGCCGCGATGGGATGTCAGCGCGCGGGCGATCATTTCGAGCTGCGGATGCCAAGGCTGGCCGGTATAGATCAGCAGCGCGCCCGGCTCCATCGCCCGCGCAAGTCCAGCCAGCGAAGCCTCGATCAGCGCATTGTCCGGGAAGAGCTCGTAGAGGCCGGAGACGATGGCGAGCGCCGGCTTGGGCTCGATCCGCGCCAGCCCTTCCGTGTCGAAGGCGTCGGCGCGGCGGAAGGACGCGATGGATTGCAGGCCGCGCGCGGCGATCAGCGCCGTGCCCTTCTCGACATTGATCGGCGAATAATCCTGCAGGCGGATGCTTTCCGGCTTCGCCGCGGAGGCCGCGACGGCGTCGAGCACGTAGCGTCCGTGGCCGGCGGCGATGTCGAGGACGCGCAGCGGCTTGTCCTCGCCGGCAAGCCGCGCCAGCGCTCTGCCGATCAGTTCTTCCAGATGGATCTTGCGCTGACGGATGCCGCGCCAGCCGATGGCGCTCAGGAACTGCCGGTCGATCAGCCGCCCGCCGGGCCCGAGGCCGCGGGCCTCGTCCTCGTAGACATAATCCAAGGTCGAGCCGGAATCGAAGCCGGTGCGAAGGCCCGTGGCGATGCCCTTCGAGAACAGGCCGCCGAGGCGGATCGAGGCCCGCGTGAGCGCCCAATAGAGCCCTCGGGGAGAAAGAAGCGGCAGCGGGCTTGCCAGCCGGTCGGCCTCGTCGCGCGTCGCGCCGGAAAGATGCGCCTGCCGCAGGTCGGCGACGACCGGCGGTTCGGCGAAACGCGCCGTGACGAAGGCCCGCACCTTCTCCAGCGCCGTGGTCCGGTCCCGCTCGCCGAGCGTGTCGTGGTAGAAGCCGGGCAGGATGTGGCGCTCCTTGATCGTGCTGCCGAGATTTTCGAAGAAGCGGTGCTGCGGCGCATGGCGCACGACGAAATCGCTGCCGGAGATGAGGACCTGCGTCGGCACCGTGATGGCGCGGGCATCCGCCACCACGCGGCCCGCCGCCTCATAGAGTTCCAGCAGGACGTTGGAGGCGATGGGACGGGTGATCAGCGGATCGGCCTCGAAGGAGGCGATGCGCGCCGGATCGTGCGTCAGGAAGCGGGCCTTGACGTAGGAATTGACGAAGAACGGGCCTTTCAGCTTCTGCCAGAGTGCAATGCCCTCTTTCGCGAAGGGCACGTAGAGCTTCACGTCGAAGGCGGGCGAGGCGAGCACCAGCGCGCGGATGGAAGGCGCATAGTCGTGCACCCAGGTCGCGGCGAGCACGGCGCCGACGCTCTGGGCGACGACGGCGATCCGCTCCATCGGGAAGCCCCCGGTTTCGACGATATGCTTCACGAAGCAGTCGAGGTCGCGCACCGAATGGGCGAAGGACGGCGAATGGCCCCTTTCGCCCGGCGAACGGCCGTGGCCACGCGCATCCCAGGCATAGAAATCGAAATCGTCGAGCCCCAGTTCCTCCACGATATGGGCGACGCGGCCGCCATGCTCGTGGCCGCGATGCAGAAGCACGACCGCGCCCTTCGCCGTGCCGGAACGGGCGGGCCAGTGGCGGTAGAACAGCTCCACGCCGTCATGGCTCGCGAACGCCGTTTCGATCATGCCGTCTTCCCTCTCGAACGATGTCGTCCCCACCTATACGGATGAGCGGGCATGTTTGCAGTTGATTTTCGTGCGATTGGGCTTTCTTTTCAGGGGAATACTCGTGCGGACCGCGCCTTCATGTCGATCTACAAGCTGAAATCCTCCTTCCAGTCCCTGCTGCGCCCGCTCGTCGGGCGGCTCGCCGCGCTCGGCGTCACCGCCAACCAGGTGACCATCGTCGCGGCGGTCGTTTCGCTGGGGATCGGCGCGCTTCTCGCGCTCGACCCACGGCCTGCGCTCTTCGCGCTCGTCCCGGTCTGGATGTTCCTGCGCATGGCCTTCAACGCCGTGGACGGGATGCTCGCCCGCGAGCACGGCCAGCAAAGCCCGCTCGGCGGCTATCTCAACGAGCTTGCCGACGTGGTGTCCGATGCCGCGCTCTATGCGCCCTTCGCGCTCGTCGCGCCCTTCTCGCCGCCGTGGCTGGCAACAATCGTCTTCCTCTCGGCGCTGACGGAATTTGCCGGGGTGCTGGGTGTCGCGCACGGCAAGGGGCGCAGCTACGAGGGGCCGATGGGCAAGAGCGACCGGGCGCTGCTCTTCGGCGCGCTCGGCGCGCTCGTCGCCGCCTTCGGCACGCTGCCGGCCTGGACCTGGCACATCCAGCCCATCGCCTGCGTCCTGCTTGCCTGGACGGTCGCCAACCGCGTGCGGGCGGGCCTCGCCTAGCGCTTGCGGAAACGGCGCGGCGTCGAACGTCCCGTCACCTCGTCCCAGTGCTCGTCGGCGCGCCGCTCGAAGGTCGCCGCATCCCGGGCATCGCTCTGGTAGAAGGCGCCGCGCGGCACGTCGGGCGCATAGGCCTGCTCGCTCCAGCCGCGCGTGTCGTCATGCGGGAAGGCATAGCCGACATGACCGAGGGCCGCCGCGCCCTTGTAATGAGCGTCGCGCAGATGCATCGGCACGGCGGCGGGAGACTCGTTCGCCACATGGGCGAGCGCCAGCGAAATGCCGCGGCAGGCGGAATTGGATTTCGGCGCGCGGGCGACGTGGAGCGCGGCATGGGCGAGCACGATCTGCGCTTCGGGATAGCCGATCTTCTCCACCGCATGCAGCGCCGCCACGGTCGTCTGGAGCGCGGTGTTGTCGGCAAGGCCGACGTCTTCGGACGCGTGGATCATGATGCGCCGGGCGATGTAGCGCGGGTCCTCCCCGCCATGGACGAGCCGGGCGAGCCAGTAGAGCGTGGCGTCGGGGTCCGAGCCGCGCATGGATTTCACGAAAGCCGAGACGACGTCGTAGTGCGCGTCGCCCGTCCGGTCGTGGTTGACGGGCGCGGCCGCATAGGCCTCCTCGACCATCGCTTCGGTCACGACGACCGGCTCTCCCGACGCATGGCCCACCGCAAGGCTCTCCAGCACGGTCAGCGCGCGGCGGGCATCGCCCCCGGAGCGGCCGGCGATGCGGCGAAGCTGCTCCGGCTCCAATTGAACCTCGATGCCCTGGCCCGCAAGATGGGCAAGGCCGCGCCGCACCACCGCCTCCATCTCCTCGATGCTCAACGGCTCCAGCTTCAGGATCGTCGAGCGGGAGATGAGCGCGGGCGTCAGCGTGTGGTAGGGATTGCCCGTCGTCGCGCCGATGAAGTCGGCGACACCCTCCTCGCAGAGCGCGAGGAGATGGTCCTGCTGGGTGGCGCTGAAGCGATGCACCTCGTCGGCGAAAAGCAGCGTCGGGCGCATGCGCGCCTCGTCGGCGATCTTGCGGATGTCGGCGACATTGTTGTGGGCGGCGTGCAGCGGGCGGAAATTCTTGCCGAGCATGGTGCCGATGGCCCGGGCGATGGAGGTCTTGCCGAGGCCCGGCGGCCCATAGAGGATAATGCTGCCGAGCCGGCCGGCGGCGATGCGCCGGCGCAGCATCGTGCCGGGGCCGATGATCTTCTCCTGGCCGATGACGTCGTCCAGCGTCGCCGGGCGCAGTTCGGCGGCAAGCGGCATGGAGCCGGTGCGCGGCGCGGCGTCGAAAAGATCGCTCATCGGAACCTCCATCGGAAATCGGCTGGCCCCGTCTAGCGGCCCGCGCGATGGGGGTCAAAGGAAACCGTCAGGCGGGCCGGCGCCGCACCGCCATCGCCGTCACCTCGACGCGCATGCCGGGATCGGCGAGCGCGCTGACGCCGACCGCGCAGCGCACCGGATAGGGCTTCTTGAAATAGGCGCAATAGACCTCGTTGAAGACCGGCCGCTCTGCCATGTCGGTGAGATAGATCGTCAGGTGGATCACGTCGGCAAGGCTGCTGCCGGCCTTTTCCAGCGAGGCCTTCAGGCTCTCCAGCGTGCATATGCTCTGCGCGCGGATGTCGCCGGTCTCGATGGAGCCGTCGGCCTTGAGCGGAATATGCGTCGTCATCAAGAGGTTGCCGAGGCCGGCGACGTCGGAGGAAATCTCGCTCTCGTCCGTATCCTCGATGAAGAACGGGGCGTCAAATCCGGCCATGGCGATTCTCCTCTGATCTGTTCCCGCAAGCCACACAGGCTTTGCCGCCATCCGTCAACCGGAAATCGGCGGATCGAGCCCGAGCGGATCGGCGACGCGCGGCCAGATGTCGAGACGCGCCTTGCGGTAAGAGGTCGTCGCGGGATCTGTCGGATAGGAGGTCGGCGCGGCGATATAGACGATCTCGGAGGAGACCGGCTCGAAGCCGGCATGGAAATGGTTGGTCGACTTGACCAGCAGGAAGGCCTTCTTCGTGAAATCCATGCCCTGGTTGGAGAAGATGTCCGGCTCGTAGGTCTGGGTGCGGCTGGTGATCAGCACGATGTCGATGCTCGTGCCGGCCGGGCGCACGACCGCCGTGCTGCCGAGCGTCACGCGGCTGTTGCGGAAGCTTTGCCAGCCGGCATCGAACACGGCCCGAACGGTGACGCGCAGGTCGAGCGGCTCGCCGCCCTCCGGCCCCGACTTGCCGCCGAGGCGCAGCGCCAGCTCCGCCCCCTCGCCCGCCGCATGGCAGAAGGCGACGGCGATGGGGTCCCAGATCGTCGCGACCGCGACGTCCTGGAACCCGCGCTCGATCATCCGGCGCAGGATATGCGTCGCATCGCCCGCCACGCCGCCGCCGGGATTGTCCCAGACATCGGCGATCGTCACCGGCTTTTCCGACCGCCCGGCGCGGATGGCGATGGCCCGGTCGAGGCCGGCCTCGGTATCGAGCATCGGCATGGCGGTCGTCCTGCGCAGGCCGTAGAGCTCGTGGCCGAGCCGCTGCGCCAGCGCATCGCCCTTCGCCCTGTCATCGTCCGTGACGACGACGATGCGCGTTCCCATCTCCGGCACGTCGCCGGCCATGAAGCCGTGGATGACGGAGACGGAGAGGATGCCGTCGCGCCCTTCCATCGCCTTCAACCGATCGACGAAGGAGCGCATCGGCTCGCGGCTCGTCGGGTAGATGGTGATCATCCGGCAGTCGAAGGTGGAGATGACCGGGCGGATCTCACCCTTCAGGGTGCGTAGCGCAAGATCGACGACATGCTCGCCGCGCTCCTCGAAATCCGTATGCGGGAATTCGAGGAAAGCCGCCATCAGGTCGAGATTTTCGACGCGCCTGACCGTCAGGTGGCTGTGCGGATCGAACTCGGCGGCGACCAGCACGTCGGGGCCGACGAGATCGCGGATGCGGGCAAGGAAATCGCCTTCCGGATCGTCATAGCCCTGCGCCACCATCGCGCCATGCAGGCCCAGCACGACGGCATCGACCGGAAGCGCGGCGGCAAGCTCGCCGAGGATCAGGTCGCGCAGGCCCTCATAGGTCTGCCGCTGAATGAGGCCGGCCGGCTCCGCCCAGCAGGACGTACCCTCGATGACGGTAAAGCCTTCCGCCTTCCCGCGCCGGCGCAGGATCGGCACGACGGAGGAGCAGAGCGTCGGCGTTTCCGGATGCTCTCCCGGCCCCGCATAGAACGCCGCCTTGAAGGCGTTGAGGTCCGTCGGCACGGG
>CBIMFD010000143.1:0-8770 GCA_966243085.1 uncultured Shinella sp. | reverse complement strand
CAGGGCGCGGCGACGGGCGTCGGCGGCATCCTGCGCGACGTCTTCACCATGGGCGCGCGCCCGGTCGCGGCGATGAACGCGCTGCGCTTCGGCGAGCCGGATCATCCGAAGACTCGCCACCTCGTCTCCGGCGTCGTCGCCGGCGTCGGCGGCTACGGCAATTCCTTCGGCGTGCCGACCGTCGGCGGCGAAGTGGAGTTCGACGCCCGCTACAACGGCAATATCCTCGTCAACGCCTTTGCCGCCGGCCTTGCCAAATCCAACGCCATCTTCCTTTCGGAAGCCAAGGGCGTCGGCCTGCCCGTCGTCTATCTCGGCGCCAAGACCGGCCGCGACGGCGTCGGCGGCGCGACCATGGCCTCGGCGGAGTTCGACGAGAGTATCGAGGAGAAGCGCCCGACCGTGCAGGTCGGCGATCCCTTCACCGAAAAGTGCCTGCTGGAAGCCTGCCTGGAACTGATGCAGACCGGCGCCGTCATCGCCATCCAGGACATGGGCGCGGCCGGCCTCACCTGCTCGGCCGTCGAAATGGGCGCCAAGGGCGACCTCGGCATCGAACTGAACCTCGATCTCGTGCCCGTCCGCGAAGAACAGATGACCGCCTACGAGATGATGCTGTCGGAAAGCCAGGAGCGCATGCTCATGGTCCTCGAGCCCGCCAAGGAAGAGGTCGCCAAGGCGATCTTCATCAAGTGGGGCCTTGCCTTCGCCATCGTCGGCCGCACGACGGACGACCTGCGCTTCCGCGTCCTGCACCAGGGCGAGGAAGTCGCCAATCTGCCGATCAAGGACCTCGGCGACCAGGCCCCGGAATACGACCGCCCCTGGCGCGAGCCGGGCAAGCCCGCCCCGCTGCCGGCAAACCTCGTCGCAGAGCCCGCCAACTACGGCGAGGCGCTGCTGAAGCTCGTCGGTTCGCCGAACCAATCGAGCCGCCGCTGGGTCTACGAGCAATACGACACGCTCATCCAGGGCAATTCGCTGCAGATCCCCGGCGGCGATGCCGGCGTCGTGCGCGTCGAAGGCCATGCCACCAAGGCGCTCGCCTTCTCCTCCGACGTCACGCCCCGCTATGTCGAGGCCGATCCGTTCGAGGGCGGCAAGCAGGCCGTCGCCGAATGCTGGCGCAACATCACGGCGACGGGCGCCGAGCCGCTCGCCTCCACCGACAACCTCAATTTCGGCAATCCGGAAAAGCCGGAGATCATGGGCCAGTTCGTCAAGGCCATCGAGGGCATCGGCGAAGCCTGCCGCGCGCTCGATTTCCCGATCGTTTCCGGCAACGTCTCGCTCTACAACGAGACGAACGGCGTCGCGATCCTGCCGACCCCGACCATTGCCGGCGTCGGCCTCCTGCCCGACTGGTCCGTCATGGCGAAGATCGGCGGCGCGAAGGACGGCGACCATCTCCTGCTCATCGGCGTCGACGGCAGCCATCTCGGCCAGTCCGTCTACCTGCGTGATGTCGTCGGCACCATCGACGGTCCCGCGCCGGAGGTCGATCTTCGCGCCGAACGCCGCAACGGCGACTTCGTCCGCTCGGCCATCCGCAACGGCCAGGTCACGGCCTGCCACGATATCTCCTCCGGCGGCCTTGCCGTCGCGCTCGCCGAAATGACCATGGCCTCCGGCAAGGGCGCCACGATCGACCTTTCCGAGGCGAACGGTGCGGCCCATGCCCTCCTCTTCGGCGAGGACCAGGCCCGCTACGTGATCGCCGTTCCGGCCGATCTCGCCAACTTCATCTCGGCCAATGCGGAAGGCGCGGGCGTGCCCTTCCGCCGCCTCGGCAAGGTCGGCGGCGATGCGCTCGCCGTGGAAGGCCTCTTCTCGCTGCCGATTGCACAATTGCGCGACACCCATGAATCATGGTTCCCTGACTTCATGGATGGCAACGGCAACGCCGCTGCCGCGGCAGAATAACGATAAGGGAGAATTTCATGGCCATGTCACCCGGCGATATCGAAGACCTGATCAAGACCGGCATTCCCGGAGCGAAGGTGGTCATCCGCGATCTTGCCGGCGATGGGGATCACTATGCTGCCGAGGTCATCGCGGAAGCCTTCCGCGGCAAGACCCGCGTGCAGCAGCACCAGATGGTCTACGACGCCCTGAAGGGCAACATGGGCGGCGTCCTGCACGCCCTCGCCCTCCAGACCTCCATCCCGGACTGATTGCCATGGCCGGTCTTCTCGACGAACTCGTTTCCGGCGTGGTCGATGCTGCCCTGAGAGAGGTGCTGAAGAAGACCGGCGTGCGCAAGGCGACGACCAGGCGCACGCGCCGCAGGACGACGGCGCGCAAGAAGACCTCCGGCGGCCTCCTCGGCGATATCATCGCGGCGGCGCTGAAGCCGGAGAAGAAGGCGGTCAGGCGCCCCCGCAAACAGGTGAGCCGCCGCAGGACGGCGGCAAGCCGCAGCCGCCAGCGCAGCCGGTAGAACCGCGGCCAACGCGCAACACCATGAATAGTAGCGGGAACGGCCTTGCAAAATTTGTGAGGGCCTTCTGGCATTTGTCACCCGAGGTTGTTATCTAGGGCGCATGGTTCATCGCATCGGTCCTTGAAACCGATTTGCTAGGGAATACGAGAATGAGCGGCATCCACGATTTCATCGAAAACGAAGTGAAGAGCAACGACGTCGTCCTGTTCATGAAGGGCACGCCGGAATTCCCCCAATGCGGGTTCTCCGGCCAGGTCGTGCAGATCCTCGACTATGTGGGTGTGGACTACAAGGGCATCAACGTGCTCGCCGACACCGACATCCGCCAGGGCATCAAGGACTATTCCAACTGGCCGACCATCCCGCAGCTTTACGTGAAGGGTGAATTCGTCGGCGGTTGCGACATCGTCAGGGAAATGTTCCAGTCGGGCGAGTTGCAGTCCCACCTTCAGGGACAGGGTATTTCCATCAAGGGCGCTGCCTGACGCTTACGGTCCATTCCGGCCCAGAGTTTTTCAAAGGCGCCGCATAAAGCGGCGCCTTATCTCTTTCATGGATTAAATTGATATGACAGGACTTTCTCCTGAAGCGGCCCAGCGCCTGAAAGGCATGGGCAAGATAGAATTCATCGCGCTGATGGCGCTCCTTATGGCGCTCAACGCGCTCGCCATCGACATCATGCTGCCCGGCCTTCAGCAGATCGGCGCCAGCCTCGGCGTCGACAACGAGAACCATCGGCAATATGTCATTTCGGCCTATCTGATCGGCTTTGCCTTCGCGCAGCTCCTCTACGGCCCGATCTCCGACCGGTTCGGGCGGCGCAAGCCCATGTTCTTCGGCCTGACCATCTACGTCGTCTCGTCGCTCGCGGCTATCCTCGTGCCGAGCTTTGCCGCGCTTCTTGCGCTGCGCTTCGTCCAGGGCATCGGCTCGGCCGCGATGCGCGTCATCACCGTCTCCATCGTCCGCGACGTCTTCGGCGGGCGTGCGATGGCCGAGGTCATGTCGCTGATCATGATGGTGTTCATGGTCGTGCCGGTCATGGCGCCGGGCACGGGGCAGATCGTCATGCTGTTCGGCGAGTGGCACCTCATCTTCGTCTTCATGGCGGTGATGGCCGCCGTCGTGGGCACCTGGATGTATCTGCGCCTGCCGGAGACGCTGCATTCCGACGACGTGCGCCCCTTCACGGTGCGCTCGGTGCTCGGCGGTTTCCGCATCGTGCTGACGGATCGGGTGGCGCTCTGTTACACGCTGGCGAGCACGTTCATCTTTGGCGCGCTGTTCGGCTTCATCAACTCCGCCCAGCAGATCTATGTCGGCATCTACGAGCTCGGCGTCTGGTTCCCGCTCGCCTTTGCGGGTGTTGCCACCTTCATGGCGCTGTCGTCCTTCGTCAATTCGCGCCTCGTCGGCAGGTTCGGCATGCGGCGCCTGTCGCACGGCGCGCTGCTGGGCTTCCTGGGCATCAACACGCTCTGGCTGGTGCTGACGCTCCTGTGGACGCCGCATGTGCCCTTCCCGATCTTCATCGTGCTCTTCGCGCTGGCGATGTTCCAGTTCGGCTGGATCGGCTCGAACTTCAACTCGCTCGCCATGGAGCCGCTCGGCCACGTCGCCGGCACGGCCTCCTCCGTGCTCGGCTTCATGGGCACGGCCGGCGGCACGATCATCGGCGCAGTCATCGGCCAGTCCTTCAACGGCACGGCGCTGCCGCTCGTCACCGGCTTCTTCTCGGTGTCGATCGTCGGCCTCGTCTTCGTGCTCATTGCAGAGCGCGGGAAGCTTTTCCATCCACACAACAAGCCGGTCTGAAACAGGCCGGCCTGAAACGAAAAGCCCGACGGCCCCCGCCGCCGGGCTTTTTCTTGCCTCTTGCAGCCGCCGTCCCTTGTCGTATTCTCCCCGAGCACAGGAGAAGCCCATGACAGAAGAACTCGTTTTCTACAGCAACCCCATGTCGCGCGGGCGCATCGCCCGCTGGATGCTGGAAGAAGTGGGCGTGCCCTACCGCACGCAATGGCTGACCTACGACGGTTCGATGAAGGCGCCGGACTATCTCGCGCTCAACCCGATGGGCAAGGTTCCGGCCATCCGCCACGGCAAGGCGGTCGTCACCGAGGGCGCGGCGATCTGCGCCTATCTCGCCGACGCCTTCCCGGAGGCCGGCCTCGCACCGGCCAACGATGCCCGCGCCGATTACTACCGCTGGCTCTTCTTCGCCGCCGGCCCGCTGGAAACCGCCGTTTCCCTCAAGGCCTTCGGCATCGATATCCCGAAGGAACGCCGACGCAGCATCGGCTGCGGCAGCTTCGACGCGGTGATGGACACACTGTCGCTTGCCGTCAGCCGCACACCCTACATTACCGGCGACACGTTCACGGCTGCCGACGTCTATGTCGGCGCGCATATCAGTTGGGGGTTCCAGTTCAATACGATCGAGCCGCGACCGGAATTCCAAGCCTATTGGGACCGGCTGAAGGACCGCCCCGCCTGCCTGAAGGCCAAGGCTCTCGACGACGAGGAAATGCACCGCCAGCTTCAGGAGGCAAACGCCGGCTGAACGCCCGCCCTCAGGCGGTAAGTGCAGCGCCGCCGTTGGGCGCGGCCGACTGCATGCGCCCGGCAAGGCTGGAGAGGACGGCGGAGGGCGCCGCCCGCATCACGCGGTCGCGCCCCGCCTCCTTGGCCGCATAGAGCGCGCCATCCGCAGCCGAATGCAGCCGGTCGAAATCCGCTCCGAATGTCGCGACGTCGGCAAGGCCGATACTGACGGAAACGCCGATCACGCGCGTGCCGCAGGTAACGGACAGTGCCGCCGTCTCGCGCCGCAGCATTTCGGAGAATGCCTCGGCCTCGGCCATGCCGCGGGCTGGCGCGAACAGCGCGAATTCCTCGCCGCCGAAGCGGCAGAACAGCATGCCCGGCTCCAGAAGACCGGAAACCCGCACGGAGAACTGCTTGAGCACGGCATCGCCGGCAGCATGGCCGTGGGTGTCGTTGATCGCCTTGAAGCGGTCGAGGTCGAAGATCATCAGCGTGCCCTGCCCCTTGCCGGCAAGCTGCGCCTGCATGTCCTCAAGGAAGGAGCCGCGGTTGGCGATGCCCGTCAGCGCGTCAGTGCGCGAGGCCTGCCGGTAAAGCGCCTCGCCGCGTTCCTTGATGAACACCAGCATGGCGACGGCGGCAAGGATCGTGTGGGCGAAGAGCTCCAGCGAGAAGATGGCGAACCAGGCGGAATAGGCTGTGCCATGGGCAAGCTGCGCCGGCACGAGGATCGCCATCGGGATACGCAGCGAATAGATGACGCCGTGCGAGAGGAAGAAGACGGCGGAGAGCGTGCGGGTCGGCAATTGCTCGCTGCCGCGTCCGCGCCAGATGTCGAGCCCCATCCACAGCGAATAGGTGGTGATGATCACCGAGGAGAGGATGATGCGGTTGTTCACATCGCCCGAGACCTGCGGCACGAAAAGATAGGCAAGGCACCACAGCGCCGGGCCGGCAAGGACGACAGACCGGTAGACGGGCCGCCCGTCGAACACCCGGAAGCCCGCCCACATGCAGGCATAGGCAAGAGCTGCGAGCCCGTTGCTGAAACCGACGGTGAGCAGCGGAACGCCGATGGGCCGCAGCGCATAGAGCAGCGTGCAGAGCGAACCCACCCACATGCACAGGGACCAGTAGCCGGCCGCCGCATGACGCCGGTCGGTAAGCCAGACCTGAAGCATGAAGACCCCGACGACCGTGGTCGCCAGGAACGTGCAAATCATCAAGGTCGAGATACTGACGATATCGGCAATCAAAACACATTCTCCGGGTGCACGAATGCTAGGGGGAAACCTTGAAGACTTCGCAAACGAAAGCGGCGGGCCGGAGCCCGCCGCCATATCGAAATGCACCCCTGACCAAGGATCAGCCGGCGATCGCCGCTGCGACAGCCTCGAGGGCTTCGGCCGCCTTCGCACCGTCCGGTCCGCCGGCCTGCGCCATGTCCGGGCGTCCGCCGCCGCCTTTGCCGCCGAGCGCCTCGGAGGCGCGGCGCACGAGATCGACCGCGCTGAGGCGGCCCGTCAGGTCTTCCGTGACGGCGACCACGGCACTCGCCTTGCCATCCGGCGAAACGCCGACGAAGGCGACGACACCGGAACCGAGGCTCTTCTTGCCCTCGTCGGCAAGGCTCTTCAGGTCCTTCGGCTCGACGCCGGTGACGACCTTGCCGAGATATTTGAGGCCGGCGACCTCGCGGACGCCCTCGTCCGCGCCGGCCGAACCGCCGCCGGAAAGCGCGAGCTTCTTCTTCGCCTCGGTCAGCTCGCGCTCCAGCTTGCGGCGCTCGTCGACCAGCGCCTCGACGCGGGATAGGACTTCGCCCGGCTGGGCTTTCAGCGTCGTGGCGAGCGCCTTCACGCGCTCGTCCTGCTCGGCGAGATAGGCACGGGCCGCCTCGCCCGTCAGCGCTTCGAGACGACGCACACCGGAGCCGACGGCACTGTCCGAAAGGATGCGCACGAGGCCGATCTCGCCCGTGGCGGAAACATGCGTGCCGCCGCAAAGCTCGACCGAATAGGGCCGGTTCGCCTTGGCGCCGCGAACGCCAGTCCCCATGGAAACGACGCGGACCTCGTCACCGTACTTCTCGCCGAAGAGCGCCATGGCGCCCTCGGCAATCGCGTCGTCCACCGTCATCAGGCGCGTGGTGACGGGAGAATTCTGCACGATGATCTCGTTGGCCATGTCCTCGATGACGCGCAGCTCTTCCGCGGTCATCGGCTTGGGATGCGAGACGTCGAAGCGCAGGCGCTCCGGCGCGACGAGCGAGCCCTTCTGCGCGACATGGGTGCCGAGCACCTCGCGCAGCGCCTCGTGCAGGAGGTGCGTCGCCGAATGGTTGGCGCGAAGGCGCGAGCGGCGGGCGTGGTCGACCGTCAGCGCCACGGCGTCACCCACCTTGAGCGTGCCTTCCGCAACGGTCGCCACATGCACGAAAAGGCCCTCGCCCTTCTTCTGCGTATCGGAAACGGAAAGCTTCGCATTGTCGCCCGCAATCGTGCCCGTATCGCCCATCTGGCCGCCGGATTCGCCGTAGAACGGCGTCTGGTTGATGACGATCTGCACCTCATCGCCGGCGGAAGCGGAATCGACCGCCTTTCCGTCGCGCACGATCGCCTGGACGACGCCTTCGGCCGTCTCGGTGTCGTAGCCGAGGAATTCGCTCGCCCCGAACTTCTCCTTCAACTCGAACCAGATCGTCTCGGTCGCCTTGTCGCCCGAGCCCGCCCAGTGCGAGCGGGCCTCGGCCTTCTGGCGCTCCATGGCGTCCGTGAAGCCGGCAAGATCGACGCCGATCTCGCGGGCGCGCAGCGCATCCTGCGTCAGATCCAGCGGGAAGCCGTAGGTGTCGTAGAGCTTGAAGGCGGTCTCGCCGTCCAGCATGTCGCCCTTGTGAAGCGTGCCGGTCGCGTCGGAGAGGAGGGTGAGGCCGCGTTCCAGCGTGGTGCGGAAACGGGTTTCCTCCAGTTTCAGCGTCTCGGAGATGAGCGCCTCGGCGCGCTGGAGTTCGGGATAGGCGCGGCCCATCTCGCCGACCAGCGTCGGCAGCAGCTTCCACATCAGCGGTTCCTTGGCGCCGAGAAGCTGCGCGTGGCGCATGGCGCGGCGCATGATGCGGCGCAGCACATAGCCGCGGCCGTCCTTGGCCGGCAGCACGCCGTCGGCAATGAGGAAGGCGGAGGAGCGCAGGTGATCGGCGATGACCCGGTGGCTGGCGCGCGCCTCGCCCTCGGCCGGAACGCCGGTCGCCTCCACCGAGGCCTCGATCAGCGCGCGGAAGAGGTCGATGTCGTAATTGTCGTGCTTGCCCTGGAGCAGCGCGGCGATGCGCTCGAGGCCCATGCCGGTGTCGATGGACGGGCGCGGCAGGTCGACGCGCTCTTCCTTCGTCAACTGCTCGAACTGCATGAAGACGAGGTTCCATATCTCGATGAAGCGGTCGCCGTCCTCTTCCGGCGAACCGGGCGGGCCGCCCCAGATGTGGTCGCCGTGGTCGTAGAAGATTTCCGAACAGGGGCCGCACGGGCCGGTATCCCCCATCGCCCAGAAATTGTCGCTGGTCGGGATGCGGATGATGCGGTCGTCGGAAAGGCCGGCGATCTTCTTCCAGAGGTCGAAAGCCTGGTCGTCCGTATGGTAGACAGTGACGAGGAGCCGGTTCCTGTCGATGCCGAATTCCTTGGTGATCAGGTTCCAGGCAAGCTCGATCGCGCGCTCCTTGAAATAGTCGCCGAAGGAGAAGTTGCCGAGCATCTCGAAGAAGGTGTGGTGGCGCGC
>CBIMFD010000142.1:0-8797 GCA_966243085.1 uncultured Shinella sp. | reverse complement strand
CGCATCACGGTCACGGCCGTCGGCGGCTACGGCCGCGGCACGCTGGCGCCCGGCTCGGATATCGATCTTCTCTTCCTGCTGCCGGAAAAGCCGGCCGCCTGGAGCGAGCCGGCCATCGAGTTCATGCTCTACATCCTGTGGGATCTCGGCTTCAAGGTCGGCCACGCGACGCGCAACCTCGAGGAATGCATCCAGCTCTCCAAGGGCGACATGACGATCCGCACGGCGATCCTGGAGGCGCGCTATATCAGCGGTTCCGCCGCCCTATTCGAGGAGCTGGCCGTGCGCTTCGACCGCGAGATCGTGCGGGGCACCGGGCCGGAATTCATCGCAGCGAAGCTCGCCGAGCGCGACGAGCGCCACCGCAAGGCCGGCGACACGCGCTATCTCGTCGAGCCGAACGTCAAGGAAGGCAAGGGCGGGCTTCGCGACCTGCACACGCTGTTCTGGATCGCCAAGTATTTCTACCATATCCGCGACCCCGCCGAGCTGGTGAAACTCGGCGTCCTGTCGCGCCAGGAATACAAGCTCTTCCAGAAGGCGGACGATTTCCTCTGGGCCGTGCGCTGCCACATGCATTTCCTGACCGGCAAGGCGGAGGAGCGGCTCTCTTTCGACATCCAGCGCGAGATCGCCGAATGCCTCGGCTACCAGCCGCATCCGGGCCTCTCCGCCGTCGAGCGCTTCATGAAGCACTATTTCCTCGTGGCGAAGGACGTCGGCGACCTGACGCGCATCTTCTGCGCCACGCTGGAGGACCAGCAGGCCAAGGAAGCCCCCGGCATCACCGCCGTCATCAGCCGCTTCACCCGCCGCACCCGCAAGATCGCCGGCACGCTGGATTTCCTGGAGGATCGCGGCCGCATCACCCTCGCCGATCCGGACGTCTTCAAGCGCGATCCGGTGAACCTCCTCCGCCTCTTCCACATCGCCGACATCAACGGCCTGGAATTCCACCCCGACGCGCTGAAACAGGTGACGCGTTCGCTCAAGCTCATCAAGGGGGCGCTGCGCGAGAACGAGGAGGCGAACCGGCTCTTCCTCTCCATCCTTACCTCGCCGCGCGATCCGGCGCTCATCCTGCGCCGCATGAACGAGGCCGGCGTGCTCGGCCGCTTCATTCCCGATTTCGGCAAGATCGTCGCGATGATGCAGTTCAACATGTATCATCACTATACGGTCGACGAGCACCTGATCCGCTCCGTCGGCGTTCTCGCCAATATCGACCAGGGCCGCGAGAGGGAGGCTCATCCGCTCAGCTATCAGGTCATGCCGAGCATCGAGGACCGCATCCCGCTCTATGTCGCCGTGCTGCTGCACGATATCGCCAAGGGCCGCCCGGAAGACCATTCGGAGGCCGGCGCGAAGGTCGCGCGCAAACTCTGCCCGCGCTTCGGCCTCTCGCCGAAGCAGACGGAGCTGGTCGTCTGGCTGATCGAGGAGCACCTGACCATGTCCATGGTCGCCCAGACCCGCGACCTCAACGACCGCAAGACTATCGTCGACTTCGCCGACAAGGTGCAGTCGATGGAGCGGCTGAAGATGCTGCTGGTGCTGACGGTCTGCGACATCCGCGCTGTCGGCCCCGGCGTGTGGAACGGGTGGAAGGGCCAACTCCTGCGCACGCTCTACTTCGAGACCGAGCTTCTGATCTCCGGCGGCTTCTCCGAGCTCTCGCGCAAGGAGCGCGCGCAGGCCGCACGCGACACGCTGTCGGCTGCGCTGCCTGGCGACTGGAGCCAGAAGGACCGCAGGACCTACACGAAGCTCCACTACGATCCCTACCTGCTCACGGTCTCGCTCGAGGACCAGGTGCGACACGCCGCCTTCATCCGCGAGGCGGACAGGGCGCGCCAGACGCTCGCAACCACGGTGCGCACCCATTCCTTCCATGCCATCACCGAGATCACGGTGCTCTCGCCCGACCATCCGCGCCTGTTGACGGTGATCGCCGGGGCCTGCGCGGCGGCCGGCGCCAACATCGTCGACGCGCAGATATTCACGACCTCCGACGGCAGGGCGCTCGACACGATCCTCGTCAACCGCGAATTCCCGAACGATGCCGACGAGATGCGCCGCGCCGGCACGATCGGCCGCATGATCGAGGACGTGCTTTCCGGCCGCAAGCGTCTGCCGGAGGTGATCGCCACCCGCACGAAAGGCCGCAAGCGCAGCCGCGCCTTCACCGTCTCGCCGGCCGTCACCATTTCCAACGCACTGTCCAACAAGTTCACCGTCATCGAGATCGAGTGCCTCGACCGGCCCGGCCTTTTGTCGGAAGTGACCGCCGTGCTGTCCGACCTCTCGCTGGACATCGCCTCGGCCCATATTACCACCTTCGGCGAGAAGGTCATCGACACGTTCTACGTCACCGACCTGGTCGGCCAGAAGGTCACCGCCGAGAACCGGCAGGCCAATATCGTCGCGCGGCTGAAGGCCGTCATGGCGGACGAGGGGGACGAGGCGCGCGACCGCATGCCGCCCGGGATGATCGCGCCCGCTCCCGCCACGCCGAAAAGGATCAGGGCAGAACAATGAGTCTCGTCAAGAAATTCGTGACGGTGGGCGGCGCCACGCTCGGCAGCCGCGTGCTCGGCTTCGCGCGCGAGACGCTGATGGCCGCAGCGCTCGGCACCGGGCCGATGGCCGACGCCTTCTACGCCGCCTTCCGCTTCCCGAATCTCTTCCGCCGCCTCTTCGCCGAGGGCGCGTTCAACGCCGCCTTCGTGCCGCTCTTCGCCAAGGAGATCGAGGCTGGCGGCCTCGACGGGGCGAAACGCTTCTCCGAGGAGGTCTTCGGCGTCCTCTTCACCGTGCTCTTCCTGCTGACCATGGCGATGGAGTTCGCCATGCCGCTCATCGTCGCCTGGGTCATCGCGCCTGGCTTCGTGGGGGACGCGGAAAAGTTCGACGTGACGGTCAGGCTCGCCATCGTCATGTTCCCCTATCTCATGTGCATGTCGCTGACGGCGATGCTTTCCGGCATGCTCAACTCGCTGCACCATTATTTCGCCGCCGCCGTCGCCCCCGTCTTCCTCAATTTCGTGCTGATCGGCGCGCTCGCCTACGCCCTCTGGCAGGGTGCTTCGCCGCTCGAAACGGCCTGGTATTTGTCCTGGGGCGTGCTGTCGGCCGGCCTTCTCCAGATGGCGGTGCTCTATGCCGGCGTGCGCTATGCCGGCATGCGCATCGGTTTTCGCCGCCCGCGCATGACGGACAATGTCCGCCGGCTCCTCTGGCTCGCGCTGCCGGCGGCCGTGACCGGCGGCATCACCCAGATCAACCAGTTGATCGGCCAGATGATCGCCTCCACCAAGGATGGAGCGATCTCCGCCTTGCAATATGCCGACCGCGTCTATCAACTGCCGCTCGGCGTCGTCGGCATCGCGGTCGGCGTGGTGCTCTTGCCGGAACTTGCCCGCGCGCTGAAAGCTGGCCATGAGCGCGAGGCCGGCAACCTGCAGAACCGCTCCATGGAATTCGTGCTGTTCCTGACGCTGCCGGCCGCCGGCGCCCTCTGGGTGATCTCCGACGAGATCGTCCGCGTCCTCTACGAGCGCGGCGCGTTCAGCACCGAGACCACCTCCGTCGTCGCCGGCACGCTCGCCATCTACGGCCTCGGCCTTCCCGGCTTCGTGATGATCAAGGCGCTCAATCCCGGCTTCTTCGCCCGCGAGGACACCAGGACGCCGATGCGCATCACGCTCGTCTCGGTCGTCGTCAACTGCATCCTCGCCGTCACGCTCTTTCCGCTCTTCTACGAGCGCGGCATCGCCACCGCCGAAACCGTTTCCGGCTGGCTGACGGCGCTCATGCTCTTCGTCACGCTCGCCCGCCGCGGCCACTGGCCGCTGGAAAAGGCGCTGCTGTGGCGCGTCGTGCGGCTCGGCATCGCCACGGCCGTCATGGCCGTCTCGCTCGAATATGCCTCCGGCTTCCTGTCGGATCGCCTTGCGCCCGGCTCGCCGATCTACGAGCAGGTCTTCGCCCTCGGCCTCTTGGTCGCCTTCGCCATGGTCGTCTATTTCTCCGTCGCCTTCCTCATCGGCGGCGCCGATCTCGGCATGATCCGGCGCAACCTCAAGCGAAAGGCGAAGCCCGAGGCAGCGCCCGCGGAAAATTCCGGCGAATAGGCATGGGTCCTCAGCGTGCGGCAAGCCGCGCGCGCTTGGTGAGGCGCGCGAGCCCCCTGCAATAGTGCCAGGTGCGCCGCGGTCCCACGTCGACATGCACAATGCCGTTGCAATAGGTGCCGATGCCGCCGATGGCGGGCGCCGAGCGTGCCGCCGCGACGATCCGCTTCACCGAGACGCCGGGCACGCGGATATCGGCGGCAAGGCATTTGCGGTGATAGGATCCGCGCCGTCCGTTCGAGCGATGGCCGGACGTGACGAGCAGCCGCCGGCCGACCTGCCGGCCGATATGGGCGAGAACCGCCCGCAGCCTGCCGGGAAAGCATCGGTGCCGCACGCGCGGCGTCTGGATGGTGTAGATGCTCGCCACCGCCCCCTTTTCGGTCCGGGAAGCGTGTTTGCGGCCTGCACTCGTTTCCGTCGCCATGAGCGATGTCAGCGCCATGACGCAGGCAAGCAGGATGGAACCGTTCTTGCACACGGGGTCATCTCCGTTTCGTGCCCCTTCGCCACAAACGGCCGACCGGAATCGGCCTCCCCCCAATCCCCGCCCGGAAGGAACAACCGGAAAGTGTCATTTATAAGGATCGTCTTGTGCAGCGCGCCGCCGTGTGGGCGCCCCCTTGATCGGGGCCCCGGCGCCGTGCATAAGCGCCACGTATTTTTTACGCAATTCCGGCCGGAAAGCCGCCTCGCCGATTTCCAGGAATTGCTCGTGCAACAGGGACCAGGCCCTCCACCCGCCTGAAGGAAACACCGTCATGAGCGCATTCAAGCCTCTCGTCTTCTCCGGCGTCCAGCCGACCGGCAATCTCCACCTCGGCAACTATCTCGGCGCGATCCGCAAGTTCGTGGCGCTGCAGGACGACAACGACTGCATCTACTGCGTCGTCGACCTGCATGCGCTGACCGCCCAGCTCGTGCACGAGGACATGCGGAACCAGATCCGCTCCATCGCGGCCGCCTTCATCGCCTCGGGCATCGACGCGAAGAAGCACATCGTCTTCAACCAGTCCGCCGTGCCGCAGCATTCCGAGCTCGCCTGGATCTTCAACTGCGTGGCGCGCATCGGCTGGATGGAGCGCATGACCCAGTTCAAGGACAAGGCCGGCGGCAAGAATGCCGAGCAGGTCTCGCTCGGGCTCCTCGCCTATCCGAGCCTGATGGCCGCCGACATCCTCGTCTACCGCGCGACCCACGTTCCGGTCGGCGACGACCAGAAGCAGCACCTGGAACTGACGCGCGACATCGCACAGAAGTTCAACATCGATTTCGGCGATCATATCCGCAAGGCCGGCACGGGCGTCGACATTCTCGTCGGCGAGGAGCCGGTACATGCCTATTTCCCGATGGTCGAGCCCTTGATCGGCGGGCCCGCGCCGCGCGTCATGAGCCTGCGCGACGGCACGAAGAAGATGTCGAAGTCGGATGCCTCCGATCTTTCGCGCATCAACCTCCTCGACGACGCCGACACGATCTCCAAGAAGATCCGCAAGGCCAAGACCGATCCCGATGCCTTGCCAAGCGAAGCGGAAGGCCTCAAGGGCCGCCCGGAGGCGGAGAACCTCGTCGGCATCTATGCCGCCCTCTCCGACAGGACGAAGGCGGAGGTTCTTTCCGAATTCGGCGGCCAGCAGTTCTCCGTCTTCAAGCCGGCGCTGGTCGAGCTTGCCGTCAACGTCCTCTCGCCGATCACCGGCGAGATGCGCCGCCTGATGGACGACACCAGCCACATCGACGGGATCCTCCGGGATGGCGGCGAAAGGGCGCGGGCGCGGGCGGAAAAAACCATGAAGGAAGTTCGCGACATCATCGGTTTTGTGCAGTAAGGTCGCCGCGTTCAGACCTTGCACGAGGGGGCCGCATGGTTTCTCGACGACTTTCCCGCCTTGAGGGCCACCGCCGCAAGTTCCTGGCGGTGATCGACGACACGCCGGAATGCCAGCGTGCCGCCCATTACGCGGGGATGCGCGCGAAGAATTCCAACGGCGGCGTCGTTCTGCTCTACGTGATCGCCAACCGCGACTTCCAGCAATGGCTGGGCGTGGAGGAGATCATGCGGGCGGAGGCGCGCGAGGAGGCCGAGGCGGTGCTCGCCAAGGCCTCGCAGGCGCTGCGCGAGGCCATCGGCATCGAGCCGGAAATGGTGATCCGCGAAGGGGTCGCGAGCGAAGAGATCAACGGGCTGATCGAGGAGGACCAGGACGTGGCGATCCTCGTGTTGGCCGCCGGTTCCGCCAAGGAGGGACCGGGCCCGCTCGTCTCCTCGCTGGCCGGCCGCGCACAGGCCTTCCCCATCCCCGTGACGGTCATTCCCGATTCGCTCAGCGACGAGGAACTCGACGCGCTCAGTTGACGGCGCGCTATTGAAGAGAGGCCGGCAAAGGCTTATCTTCTTTTGAATTGTTCTAAATATTCCGGCCGATCGGCGAGCGCCCGGCCGCACGGAGAGAAAGATGTTCATCCAGACCGAAGCGACACCGAACCCGTCGACCCTGAAGTTCCTGCCGGGCAAGGTCGTGCTGGAGAACGGCACGGCCGAATTCCGCGACGAGACGGAGGCGCGCGCCGCCTCGCCGCTCGCCGCCCGCCTCTTTTCCGTTCCCGGCGTCAAGGGCGTGTTCCTCGGCTACGATTTCATCACCGTCACCAAGGACGGCGCAGACTGGCAGCACATGAAGCCGGCCATCCTCGGCAACATCATGGAACACTTCATGTCGGGTCAGCCGATCATCGCCAGCGGTGCGCTCGGCGGCGACGAGCCGGACGGCGAATTCTTCGACGAGGGCGACGAGACCATCGTCGCCACGATCAAGGAACTGCTCGACACGCGCGTGCGTCCGGCCGTGGCGCAGGACGGCGGCGACATCACGTTCAAGGGCTTCCGCGACGGCGTCGTCTACCTCAACATGAAGGGTGCCTGCTCGGGTTGCCCGTCCTCCACCGCGACGCTGAAGCACGGCGTGCAGAACCTCCTTCGCCATTTCGTACCGGAAGTGCAGGAAGTTGAAGCCGTCATGTAAGGTCCGCCCCGCCGCGGACGGGTGCCCGGCATGATCGTTCTCGCGATCGATACGGCGGGCACGGGCTGCTACGCGGCGCTCTACGATTCCGACACGGATACCGTCCTCGGCTCTGCCGGCGCCGATATCGGCCGCGGCCATGCCGAGCGGCTGATGGCATTCATCGACAACGCGCTCGAAGCCGCCGGCCTCGACCTGCCGTCCGCCGAACGCATCGCCGTCACCGTCGGTCCCGGCTCCTTCACCGGCATCCGCGTCGGCGTCGCCGCCGCACGCGGCCTTGCGCTGGCGCTCGGCGTTCCCGCCGTCGGCGTCTCCTCGCTTGCGGCGCTCGCGGCCGACCGGCAGGCGGGCACGCCCCTTCTGGTGGCGATGGACGCCAAGCGCGACGAGGTCTACTGGCAGGCCTTCGCCGCCGGCGGTGAGGCCCTGTCGCCGCCCGCCCTCGCCAGCCTCGAAGAGGCGCGCGGCATCACCGCCGCCCATGACGGCGCCCTTGCCGGCTCGGCCGCCGCGCTTTTGCGCGTGGGAGCGCCGCGGGAGACCGACGGCGTTTCCATCGCGACGGTCGCCCGCCTCGGCGCGCGCCTCGATCCGCAGGGCCATCTGCCGCGCCCGCTCTATCTGCGCGGCCCCGATGCCAAGCCGCAGACGGGTTTCGCGATCCGGAGAGCGTGAATGTCCCTCATCGACTATTTCGCCCGCAAGCCCGTCTTCGATATCTTCCCGCTTCAGACCGACGATGCCGGCATTGCCGCGGCGCTGCATGCAGCCCGGTTTTCCCGGCCGTGGAACGACGGCGAGTTCCATTCCCTGCTCTCCCAGCCGCCGGTCTACGGCTTCCTGGCGCTGCGGCAGGGCCTTCCCGGCCGCGTGGCGGGCGGCTTCGTACTGGCCCGGGCGGCCGCCGGCGAGGCGGAGGTCCTGACCATTGGCGTCGACGAGCGTTTCTCGCGCGCCGGCCTCGGCTGGCGTCTGATGCTGGCGTCCCTGCAGGAGGCGAAGATGCGCGGGGCGGAGGACATTTTCCTCGAGGTCGACGAGGGCAATGCCGCCGCCCGCGGCCTCTACGCCAAGCTCGGCTTTGCCAAGGTCGGCGAGCGCAAGGCCTACTATGCAGGCGCGGACGGCAGCCGGTCCACGGCGCTTGTCATGCGGCGCGATCTTCGCTAGTCCCCTTCGGGGGGCTGAACGAACGAGGGCCGGTCGCATGGCGGATGTCGAGAAATCGCTGGAAGAGCTTTGTGTCGAGCGCGGCATGCGCATGACGGAGCAGCGCCGGGTGATCGCCCGCGTGCTGGAATCCTCGGCCGACCATCCGGACGTGGAAGAGCTCTACCGCCGCTCCTCCGCCGTCGATGCGCGCATCTCCATCTCCACCGTCTACCGCACGGTGAAACTCTTCGAGGACGCCGGCATCATCGAGCGCCACGATTTCCGCGACGGCCGCTCGCGCTACGAGACCGTGCCGGACGAGCACCACGACCACCTGATCGACCTGAAGAGCGGCCAGGTCATCGAGTTCCATTCGCCCGAGATCGAGGCCCTGCAGGAGCGCATCGCCCGCGAGCACGGCTTCCGCCTCGTCGACCACCGCCTGGAGCTTTATGGCGTGCCGCTCAAGGAGGGCGAGTGAGGCGG
>CBIMFD010000141.1:0-8870 GCA_966243085.1 uncultured Shinella sp. | reverse complement strand
CTTGCAGCCGGCGGCGCGGCGCTCCATCTTGGCTCCATGACTGGAGAGAACAGATGACGGTTCGCCCGCCGCAGGTGCTCGCCCCCGCCTTCACGAAGGAGATGGGGCTCAATATCCTCGAATACGAACTGATGTCGGAGCGGGCCGATGCGCTCGGCCGGCACGGGCTGAAGGTGGAGAAGGCGCTTGCGCTTCTTGCCGAACGTCTTGCCGCCGGCTGCTCGCAGGAGGAGCGCGAAAACCTCCTCGACGATGCGGCCGACAAGGTCTGGGCCTTCTTCATCCAGCGGGAGATGTGCGGCCTGCGCAGCCAGAAGGATGCGATCCGCCGCTACGCGATCCCGCCGGAAGTGATCGCGCGGCTCGGCATCGTGCGGAAGAGCCCGAAGGCTCAGCCGGCGAGTTGACGCGTGATGAGGTCGTAGATTCCGTTGTCGTCGACGCGCAGCGCGAAGATTTCCTTCTTCGCGTCTTCCCGTTCGGCCTGTTCGGCGCTGCTCGCCGCATCGAGATTGCGGACCGCCTCGCCGGTGGTCTCGGCCGGGGCGTCGATGGGATCGATCAGGCTTTCGTCGGTCTTCGCCGGCGTCTTCTCCGTATGCTGGGCGGCCTCGGCGCCGGAGGCCAGCAACTGGATCGTGTCGAACGCGTCGGCGGCCTTGCCGTCCGTCTCGCCCTTCACTTCGGCCTCTGCCGCCTTCTCGTGGGCCGCGCCGACGGCGTCCTGGAGGTCCTGTACGTCCTCCAGCTTCTCGCCTGCTTCCAGCGCCTGGATGGTGGCCTCGCGCTCCTTGCGCGTTTCGGCATCCTCCACGCGTGTCGGGTCGCGGCGGGTGCGCTCCAGCTTGAGATCCTCGATGGATTTCGGGTTCGCCGTGTCCTCGAGGCGCGCGATCACCTTGCGCATCTCCGGCGTCAGCGCCTTTTCCTCTTTCGCCTTGTCGGCAAGCGCATCCTTCACGCGCTGCGCGTCGTCGCCATAGGGGTTGGCGATCGCGGCGACGAGGTCCCTGGCCTTGAGGCCGAGGTCGGCAAGGCCGCTCTTTTCCTCAAGCGCGTCGATGTCCGCCGGCAACTGGCTGCGCTGGCGCGTCAGGAGGTTGGAGAGGCGCTGTCCGAAATCGGCGTCGCTCTCCTCTTCGCCCTGAGTCACGCCCGCCGCAAGGGCAAGGCGCGCGATGAGGTTCGCGGCGTCGTCGTCCGACGGGCCGCTCATCGCCTCCTTGACGGCGGTCATCGTTGTGCCGAGCGAAGCGACCGTGACCTTGAGCTCGGTGCCCTGCGCCGGCAGCCTGACAGTGTCGATAAGGGTGATCTGGTCGCGAAGACGCTGGGCGAAGTGCCGGCTCGTCTCGCCGTCCTGCTGGGTCACGCCGAGCAGATCGCTGAAGCGCGAGACCAGCTTGGCGAGCGTATCGGCCCCGCGGGCATTGCTGCCGAAGAAATGTTCGTTGATGCGCGCATTGGCCTGCTGTGCGGCGTTGTCCGCGCGCAAATGCGCCTGCTGTTGCTTCAGGACGTCGTCGTCCTTGCGCCCGCTCGCCTTTTCCGCATCCTCGCGGCGACGCTCCTCGAGCGTCTCGACGATCGACTGCATCGCCGAGACGGCGGCGGTGGACTGCGCGCTTTGCAGCGGTGTCAACATGGCAACCTCCAGTCTCCCGGAGGATAGACCGAGGGCATTAACCGGGCGTTAAGCGTGCCCCGCCGGATTTCGGGACAGGCTACGCTCAGCTATGGGCGAAGATGTCCGTCTCTTCCCAGCCCATGAGGTCGAGTTTCGCGCGGGTCGGAAGGAAGGTGAAGCAAGCCTCGGCATGCTCCAGCCGCCCGTCGCGCACGAGGCGCGCGGTCAGCTTGTCGCGCAGCGCATGCAGATAGAGCACGTCCGAGGCGGCATATTCGAGCTGCGCGGGCGAGAGCGTCTCGGCCGCCCAGTCGGAGGACTGCTGCTGCTTGGAGATGTCGACTTCGAGCATTTCCTTCAGATTGTCCTTGAGGCCGTGCCGGTCGGTATAGGTGCGCGTCAGGCGCGAGGCGATCTTGGTGCAGAAGACCGGCGTGGTGGTGACGCCGAAGGTGTGGAACAGCACGGCGATGTCGAAACGGCCGTAATGGAAGATCTTCTGGCGCGCCGGGTCTGCCAGCATGGCGACGAGGTTCGGCGCCTGCCTCTGGCCGGCGGCGATGCGGATGACGTCGGCGGTGCCGTCGCCCGGCGAGAGCTGCACGACGCAGAGCCGGTCGCGGCGGGGGATGAGGCCGAGCGTCTCGGTGTCGATGGCGATCGCGCCGGTGTAGCGGGCCGCATCCGCCGCCGAAATGTCGCCTTCGTGATACCGGATTGCACTTGCCATGGAAAACCCCATCTAAACTGTCGGATCGTCCGCAGGCCTATAGCGCATGTTTCCGGTCGGCGGTACTCTTTATGACAGGCGAAAGGCCGGCTCCTGCCGGAAAAACCGATGAATACACGCGCATCCCTCGTTCTCATGGCCGCTCTGCTTGCCGCCTCCGGCGCAGCCGCGCAGGTCTTCAAGGACCTGCCGGGCGTCGTCCCGACCGAGGAATACGAGCATCGCGACCAGGTGAAATGCGAAGCCTCGCTGGAGCGGCCGGACCTTTACGGTTCCGACCGGCTGCCGCGCACCATCTATACCTGCACGCAGAACGGCATCACGACGAGCAGCACGCGCATGCCGCTCTCGCGCGACCGCGCGATGCGGGGCCTCAACTGGTAGGAATGAAAAAGGAGGCCGCGGGGGCGTCAGAAAACGCGCATCCGTTGCGGCGTGCGTCCCGCCTCGATGTCGAGAAGAAGATAGATGGCGGCCAGCGTCGCGCTTGCGAGCAGGGTGGCGCCCAGTCCCAGAACAATCATTGCCCGTCCTCCTGACAGCCATCGTCAGTTCATGACCCGTCCTACGCGCGCGGGCTTGCGCGTGGCTTACGCAACGGCAGGTCGTGCTAATTTTAGCGATGCCATAAGCAGGCCGTGAACTATTAACCTTCAGGCAAGGAATTAACCATAAACATTGGTCTACACGTCGGAATGGGAAATTCGCCGTTTCTCACCCAGGCATGACGCCGAACCGCCGTACCGGAACCGAGCCGGTATTCGAGTTTCACCGAATTTGATCATGGATCGTCGGACTGCGTGCCGCCTCGCGGGCACGGCCGGGCCGGCCACTCTCCTCCATGCGAAAATTCCGTCGGCTGCCCCATCGGGCGGCCGGGCATCATTGGTTGGGAGCAGATTGGTGCAGGACATGCCGGCAGAACAGGCACGAACGGGACAGGCGGCCAGCCTGCGCGACCGTTTGCGCTTCGCCGGGGTGGAAAGCAGCCAGGGCGAGCTCCTGCGCCGCCACCGCCAGACGCTCGAACGGCATGTCGAAACGGCGCTTCGCGACCTGTTCCAGCGTTTTCAGACCTTTCCCGATGCCGCCCGCCATTTCCAGAGCGAGCGCCAGATCGACCGCCTGCACGACCTCCAGAGCTCCCACTGGAGCGTGCTGACCGACGCGCGGTTCGACGGGCTCTATGCCGAGCGGGTGAAGGTCCTTTCCGACAGCGAAAGCCAGATGGGCCTCGACCCGCGCTGGTGCATTGCCGGCCATTCGGTCGTCGTCGAGACGGTCGTCGCCGGCCTCATCGAGGAATATTGGCCGAAATCCCTCCTGCCCGGCGCCGGCAAGGCCCGCCGCAAGGAGCTGACGGACCTCGTCTCCGCTTTCCTGCGCACCGCCATGGTGGATGCGGAGATCGGCGTTTCGCTGCGCTTCAACGAATTGCGCCATACCCATGCCCGCGCGCTCGCCGATCAGCGGCGCGAGGATCGCGCCGAACTCGACCGCGTCTTCGGCGATACCGTCCGCAGCCTCTCGCAGCTCGATTTCTCGGCGCGCGTTTGCGGCGAGATGCCGGAGACCTGGCGCGAGATGGCCGAGACGCTGAACGGCGCGCTCGACGAGATCCAGTCGCGCCTTGCCTCCGCCGCCGACCGCGCGACCGAGACCGACGGCCTCGTCGGCACGCTCGCCTCCGGCGCCCATGCGCTTTCGGCCCGCTCGGCCGAGCAGTCGGCAAGCCTCATCGAGACCGCCAATGCCCTTGGTGCTATCGTCGAACGCGTGCGCCGGACGCTCGGCGAAACGCGCAAGGCCCAGTCCGCCGCCGCGTCCACGCGCGAATCCGTGGCCTTGAGCGGCGGCATCGTCGGCGAGGCGATGTCGGCCATGGCCGATATCGAGGCCTCGGCGGAAAAGATCGGCCAGATCATCGGCGTGATCGACGAGATCGCCTTCCAGACCAATCTTCTGGCGCTCAATGCCGGCATCGAGGCCGCCCGCGCCGGCGACAGCGGGCGCGGCTTTGCGGTCGTCGCGCAGGAAGTGCGCGCGCTCGCCCAGCGCTCCGCCGACGCGGCGCGCGAGATCAAGCAGCTCGTTACCAGCACCAAGGATCAGGTCGAGGCCGGCGTGGAACATGTCCACCGCACGCAGGACGCGATCGGCAGCATCGTGCGCCAGGTCGAGGGCATCGACGAGGCCATCACCGGTATTGCGCGCGACAGCGCCGCCGATGCCGAGGGGCTGGACGGCGTGACGGCCGAGATCGGCCGGGCAGGGCGGTCGCTGGAGAGCGATGCCTCCGATGCCGGCCGCGTCGGCACGCTCGGCGGGGACCTCCACACCGTCATCCTCGAACTCGGCCGTACCATCCGCGCATTCCACGTTTCCGCGCAGCCGGGCGGGCGTACCGGCCGTCCGGCGCAGGCGAGGCCGCGCGCGGAGGCCGACCTTCCGCAGGCGCAGCCCTCCTCCCTCGATTTCCTGGCGGCACGCGCCGTCGGCTCTGGAGGCTGAGATGACGGAGACGAGACCCCGGCACTGGTTTTCGACGGCGCGCAGCCGGCTTGCGGATGCAGGCCGGCCGCTCGCCAGCCCGAAAGACGCAATCACGGATTTGCACAGACGCAGACAAGGAACGCGCTAATGGCGAGCAAGAAAGCAGCCGCTCAGAAAAGTTTAAGCCTTGCCCCCGTTCTCGACCTCAACGAGGCCTCGGCGCTGCACGCGCAGTTGATGGGCCTCAAGGGCAATCCGCTCGTCATCGACGCCTCGGCGGTCGAGCGGGTCGGCGCGCTCTGCGCCCAGGTCCTGATGGCCGGCGCCAGGAGCTGGGAGGAGCAGGGCCAGCCCTTCACTTTCGGCAAGGTTTCCGACCCATTCATGAAGACAATGCAACTTATCGGCGTGAACATCGATCACTTGCTGGCACAGGAGGCTGGGCAATGAAGAAGAAAGTGCTGACCGTGGATGATTCCCGGACGATCCGGAACATGCTGCTGGTCACCCTCAACAATGCAGGCTTCGAGACCATCCAGGCCGAAGACGGCGTGGAAGGCCTTGAGGTCCTCGAAAACGCCAACCCGGACGTCATCGTCACCGACATCAACATGCCGCGTCTCGACGGCTTCGGCTTCATCGAGGGCGTGCGGCGCAACGAGAAGTACCGCGCGATCCCGATCCTCGTGCTGACGACGGAAAGCGATGCCGAGAAGAAGAACCGCGCCCGCCAGGCCGGTGCGACGGGCTGGATCGTCAAGCCCTTCGACCCGACCAAGCTGATCGATGCAATCGAGCGTGTAACAGCCTAATCCACAAGTCCAGGATCACTCCCGATGGATATGAACGAAATCAAAGAGATCTTTTTCCAGGAATGCGAGGAACAGCTCGCCGAACTGGAATCCGGTCTCTTGAAGCTGAACGACGGGGATCGCGACCCGGAAACGGTCAATGCCGTGTTCCGTGCCGTCCACTCGATCAAGGGCGGCGCCGGCGCATTCGGCCTCGACGATCTCGTCTCCTTCGCCCATGTGTTCGAGACGACACTGGATTGCGTTCGATCCAACAAGCTGGAGCCGACCCAGGACGTCCTGAAGGTCATGCTGAAATCCGCCGACGTGCTGGCGGACCTGACCAATGCGGCGCGCGACGGCGGAAGCGTGGACGAATCGCGCAGCCGCACCCTCATCCGCGAGCTGGAAGCGCTTGCCCATGGGGAAGCGCCCGCCGCTGCCGAAGCGCCGACGCCCAAGCCCGTGGCACCCGCTCCCGCGCCGGTCGCCGAAAAGCCGCCCGTCAACGACGAGGGCTTCCAGCCCATCCCGTTCTCCTTCGGCGATTTCGACGAGGAGCCGGCCGGCCATTACGTGCCGACCGTGCAGGTCGACTTCAAGCCGAAGAAGGACCTCTACGCCAAGGGCAACGAAGCGGTCCTTCTGCTGCGCGACGTTTCCCGCCTCGGCGAGATGAGCGTCTACTGCGACATGGACAGCCTGCCGCCGCTCGACAAGATGAACCCGGAGGAAGCCTACTTCTCCTGGAAGCTCTCCGTCACCACCGAAAAGGGCGAAGACGGCGTGCGCTCCGTCTTTGAATTCGCCGAATGGGACTGCGATCTCGACATCCGCACGATCGAGGAAGACGTCGCCGGCGAGACGGCGGACGCGGAAGAGCTGCCGATGCAGCCCGTACCGTTCGATCTGTCGATGCTCGATGAAGGCACATCCGGTGCCTCCGCCGGGGAAGAACAGGTTACCGAGAACCCGGTCGCTGCAGCCGTCGCCGCCGCCGAAACGGCCAGCAAGGTCGCCCAGGTCGCAGGCCGTGCCGCCGAGAATGCCAAGGCCGCAGCCGCCAGCGCCGCGCAGGCAAGCCAGGCCGCTGCCGCCGGCCAGACGATCCGCGTCGATCTCGACCGCGTCGACCGCCTGATCAACCTCGTCGGCGAGCTCGTGATCAACCAGGCGATGCTCTCGCAGAGCGTCGTGGAGAACGACACGAACGGCACGTCCTCGATCAATATGGGCCTCGAGGAGCTGCAGCAGCTCACCCGCGAGATCCAGGATTCGGTGATGGCGATCCGCGCGCAGCCGGTGAAGCCGGTCTTCCAGCGCATGGCCCGCACCGTCCGCGAAATTGCCGACATCACCGGCAAGTCGGTCCGCCTTATCACGGAAGGCGAGAACACCGAAGTCGACAAGACCGTCATCGACAAGCTGGCCGAGCCGCTGACGCACATGATCCGCAACGCGGTCGACCACGGCCTCGAAATGCCGGAGAAGCGCGAAGCCCTCGGCAAGAACCCGGAAGGTACCGTCCGCCTCACCGCAAAGCATCGCTCGGGCCGCATCGTCATCGAGCTTGCCGACGACGGTGCCGGCATCAACCGCGAGAAGGTGCGCCAGAAGGCGATCGACAACGACCTGATCGCGGCCGATGCCAACCTGTCGGATGAGGAAATCGACAACCTGATCTTCCACGCCGGCTTCTCCACCGCCGACAAGGTTTCCGACCTTTCCGGCCGCGGCGTCGGCATGGACGTCGTCAAGCGCTCCATCCAGGCGCTTGGCGGCCGCATCTCGATCTCCTCAAAGCCCGGCCAGGGCTCCGTCTTCACCATGAGCCTGCCGCTGACGCTTGCCGTCCTCGACGGCATGGTGGTCACGGTGGCCGGCCAGACGCTCGTCGTGCCGCTGACGGCCATCGTCGAGACGCTCCAGCCGGAAGCCTCTGCCATCCATTCCTTCGGTGCCTCGCAGCGGCTGATCTCGATTCGCAACTCCTTCTGCCCGCTGGTGGATGTCGGCCGGATCCTGAACTTCCGCGGCACGCAGGCCAACCCGATGGACGGCGTCGCGCTGCTCGTCGAATCGGAAGGCGGCGGTCAGCGCGCCCTCATGGTCGATGCGATCCAGGGTCAGCGCCAGGTCGTCATCAAGAGTCTCGAGGCCAACTACACGCATGTTCCCGGCATCGCCGCCGCCACCATCCTCGGCGACGGTCGCGTGGCCCTCATCCTGGACGTCGATGCGGTGGTTGCCGCCTCGCGCGGCCAGTCCCTCCGGCAAGACATCTCGCTTGCTGCCACCGGTTGATAGAGCATGACGTACGCAGTAAAGAATCTGACCCAGGGACGCGAATTGATCGCCTTCAGGATTGGCGATCAGGAATTCTGCGTGAACATCATGTCGGTCCGGGAAATCCGCGGCTGGACGCCGGCGACGGCGATGCCGCATGCGCCGCCCTATGTCCTCGGCGTGATCAACCTGCGCGGTGCGGTGCTGCCGATCGTTGACCTGTCCCTGCGTCTCGGAATGAAGGCCGCGGAGCCGACCGTGCGCCATGTCATCATCGTCGCCCAGGTCGGTCCCAAGGTTGTGGGCCTTCTCGTCGATGCGGTCTCCGACATCCTGACGGTGACGGATGACAACATCCAGCCGACGCCGGACATCGCCAACGAGACGGAGAAGGCCTATGCCCGCGGCATCCTGGCCATCGAGGGGCGCATGATCTGCCTCATCGAGCTCGACTCCCTCTTCCCGCATACGGAAAGCGAAGCCGCATGACCTATTCCCCGGCCATCGATACGAGACAGTCTCCGGACGAGTGCCTGGCGAGCGGCGAATACCCGCTGACGCGCCGCGATCTCTCCGAGATTGCGGCCATGATCTATGCGGATGCCGGCATCTATCTCAACGAAACGAAGGCCTCGCTTGTCTATTCGCGCCTGTCGAAGCACATCCGCGCGCTCGGCCTCAAGGGCTTCCGCGAATATTGTGCGCTCGTTTCCTCCCCCGCCGGCGCCGCCGCGCGCAAGGAGATGCTGTCGCACCTGACGACGAACTTCACGCGCTTCTTCCGCGAGAACCACCATTTCGACCATCTGCGCACGGAGGTGTTGCCAGACCTGCTCGCGCGGGCCCGCAATGGCGGGCGTGTGCGCATCTGGTCGGCCGCCTGTTCGGACGGGCAGGAGCCCTATTCCATCGCGCTCACCGTGCTCTCGCTGATGCCGAACGT
>CBIMFD010000140.1:0-8924 GCA_966243085.1 uncultured Shinella sp. | reverse complement strand
AGAGACGTCACCGGCCATCTTTCGCCGGCGCCGCCCGAAGCGCTTCGGCGCGCTTGGCTTCCATGGCGGCTTCGATCCGCCGGATCACCTTTGCCGCGGCAAGCAGAATAGCCTTCATCTCGTCGTCGTAGAGATGCACGGGCATCCCGCCGGCTTGAATGAGGTCCATGGCTTCGGCCGACTCCTGAAGGCGCGTCGGCTGACCTAGCGCCTCCCAGCCCTCCTTGATCGTGACATAGGCACGGCCGAGGAGACGAAGCTTCTCTCCTTCGGAGAGCGTGTGCACGTCCTCCGCCGCCGTGGTCAGCTCGGCAACAACGTCAGCGATGCTCTTCACAGGTCACCTCGAATTCGCGGTCTCCGCGCGCAAGCGACGCCGTTTCATCTTTCATAAAAGCTAACGCTCACATTGAGCGAGACAAGCCCTGTCGTCTCGCAAGGACGAAATTCCGTGACGGCTCCCCATATGAGTGAACGCTTCTCTAAAAATGACGGAACTTAATTCCCGCTCACACGTTTTTGGCGGTTGAAGTTGAGGGGTCACACATGGACAGGGCGGAGACAGCGGCTCTTGCACACGAGGACAAGTACAAGGTGCTCGTCGATGCGATTACCGACTATGCGATCTACATGCTCGATGCAAAAGGCAATATCGTCAGTTGGAACGCAGGGGCGAGCCGCTACAAGGGCTATACGGCGGATGAAGTCATCGGCACGCACTTTTCACGGTTCTATCTGGCTGTGGATCAAGACGACGGCCTTCCCGTCCGCGCCCTGGAGCAGGCAGCCGAAGAAGGGCGGTTCGAGGGTGAAGGCTGGAGGGTGCGCAAGGACGGATCCGAATTCTGGGCGCATATCGTCATCGATCCCATCCGCGACCGGAATGACGACCTCATCGGCTTTGCCAACATCACCCGGGACCTGACGGAGAGCAAGCGCGCCGACGAGCGGCTTCGCAAGGCCGAGCAGCAGTTCCGCCTTCTCGTACAGGGCGTGACGGATTATGCGCTCTACATGATGGACCCCAAAGGAAACGTCTCCAGTTGGAACGCCGGCGCGGAGCACATAAAGGGGTATCGGCCCGAAGAGGTCATCGGCCAGCACTTCTCCCGCTTCTTTCCCGAACAGGACAGGCTCGACGGTCTTCCCGACCACGCACTGGAAACCGCGCGGCGGGAGGGCCGCTACGAATCCGAAGGCTGGCGGCTTCGCAAGGACGGCACGCGCTTCTGGGCGAACGCCATCATCGATGCGATCCGGAACGAGAACGGCGAGTTGATCGGCTTTGCCAAGGTCACACGCGACATAACGGAAAAACGCCAGGCACAGGAGGCGCTCGAACTGGCGAAGGAGGAACTTTTCCAGGCCCAGAAGATGGAAGCGCTCGGCCAGTTGACCGGCGGCGTCGCCCATGACTTCAACAATCTTCTGATGGCGATACAGGCGAGCCTCGAGCTGCTGAAGCGTCGCGTCTTCCTTACCACCGAGGCCCAGTCGCTTGTCGACAACGCCCTGCAGGCAACGCAGCGCGGTGCATCCCTCACACAGCGGCTGCTGGCCTTTTCACGCCGGCAGGAGCTCAATTTCGAGCCCGTCGACCTGCGGACCCTCATTCACGGCATAAGCGACATGCTGCAGCGATCCATCGGCCCTGCCGTCGTCATCGAAACGAACTTCCCGCCCGACTTGCCCGCGGTCCTTACCGACCCGAACCAGATGACAAACGCGCTGATAAACCTCGCGATCAACGCCCGGGACGCGATGCCGGAAGGGGGTCGCCTTCTTGTCGGTGCGCGGCTGGAGACGGAGGGAATGAGCAGGCACCCGGAATTGCAGGAAAAGCCTCATCTCTGCCTCTATGTGAAAGACGAAGGACATGGCATGGATTCGGAGACCCTGAGAAACGCCCCATCGCCGTTTTTCACGACAAAGGGTATCGGGAAGGGCACCGGATTGGGACTTTCCATGGTGCAGGGACTGATGGCCCAGTCGCACGGCAAGCTCGTGCTGCATTCGCAGCCGAAGGGCGGCACGACCGCCGAACTCTGGCTGCCGGTCGCCGAAATGGAAAAGAATGAGGCTCACAATGTGCCGGCCACGTTCCCGCCTCCTTCCACGGCAAAGACCCTCTCGGTCGTTGCCGTCGATGACGACCCGCTTGTCCTGATGAATACCGTCATGATGCTGGAAGATATGGGCCACACCGTTTTCGAGGCCGGATCGGCGGCAAAAGCCCTCGCCTTTCTGGCGGATCACGCGATAGATCTGATCGTTACCGACCAGGCGATGCCCCAGATGACGGGCTCCCAGCTCGCCGACATCGTCCACCAGCGCTGGCCGCACATTCCCATTATCCTTGCCACCGGCTATTCGGAGCTTCCGCCCGAGGCGCGGGTGGACTTGCTGCGCCTGTCGAAACCGTTTGGCGAGCACCAGCTTGAGGAAGCCGTTCAGCGGGCCATGAACAGCGCAAGCCGCAGCGGCGGTGATCGGGATAACATACCCTCCGAAGTGGCTGGACACGCCTCCGGCTCTCGCTAAGATTCGCAGAAGCTTTTTTGGGGGATCAGGGCGGTGCTGCGAGGGCCGAACGTCCATTTCACGCTGGCAAAGGCGGCCGCGATGATCATCGTCGCGACGTTCGTCTCGCTGCTCCTGTTGCTCGGCCTCTGGCTTTACACGAGCTACCAGGATGCCATCCGCCGCGCCGAGGAGAGAGCCGTCGCGGCCTCCAAGATCGTCGCCACCAATGTCTCGCTGCTCGATTCTCTTGCCCGCCAGGCCTTGCAGCGGATCGACGAGACTTTGGGTGACACCATCACGCCGGGGGCCTCGACCAAGGTGCGCAACATCAACGAGGCGGTGGCGGATCTGCCCGGCCAGGTGAAGGCCTATGTGGTGGACAGCACCGGCCTGACGCTCTACTCCACCGACCCGATGATCAAGCCGATCAGCATCGTCGATCGCCCGTACTTCTCCGAACTGGCCAAAGGCGCGAGGGAATATATTTCCAGCCTGCTGATCAGCCGTCTCAACGGTCATCAGATATTCGCTTTCAGCCGCAGGCTCGAGCGCAACGGACGGTTTGCCGGCGCCGCGGTCGTTTCCTTCGAGGTCGAGGTGCTTGCAAGCGTCTGGGAAGCGGTGGACCTCGGCCCGAACTCCACCGTCAGCTTCGCCCGGCCCGACGGGCAGCTCGTCGCCCGCTATCCGTTTGCGGACGGTCCACTCGACATGAGCAAATACGTCCTCTTCACCGACTATCTGCTCAAAGCCCCCGAGGGAACCTACGAGGCGATTTCCCCTGCCGATGGCGCCCACCGCATCGTCGCCTATCGCACGGTCGCGGGCAGCGGCCTCGTCGCCATCGCCTCGACGGGTTACGACTACGGCATTCGGCGGTTCTGGCGGGACGTGACGGTGGCGGCCGCTGTGTTCATCTTCGCCGGCAGCGGCCTTCTTGCCGCAGGGGGGTGGATCCGGCATCTGCGCCGCCGCGATGCGGCCCGGTCCGAGCTGCTGCGCAATGCGCTCGCCGACAACCAACTGCTGTTGCGGGAAATTCACCATCGCGTGAAGAACAACCTGCAAGCGGTTCAGAGCGTCATCCAGCTCCAGCGCCTTCCGGCCGACGTGCAGCAATCGCTGACCGACCGGATCGCGGCCATGGTCGCCGTCCACGAGCAGATTTACCGTCACGACGAATTTTCCCGTCTCTGCGTGAGCGAGTTGCTGACTTCGATCGGTGGGAAACTGGTGAGCGCCTACGGTTCGCCCGTCACGGTGGATTACGATATCGACGAGATCGCCGTATCGACCGACAACGCGACGCCGCTTGCGCTTCTGACCAACGAGGTGCTGACGAACAGCCTGAAATATGCCTTTCCGGATGGACGGGCCGGCCGGGTATCGGTCACCCTCAGGCATCTCGGCGGGCGGCGCGCCCGTCTCACCATCAGCGACGACGGCGTGGGCTTCGACCCGGAAAGCGCGCGGCAGGGCATGGGAAGCCGCCTAATGCGGGGCGTGGTGGGCCAGTTGAACGGCACCTATTCCCTCGCTGGCGGCTCGGGGACCACCTTTACCGCCGAACTGGAGATCGCGGAGAGCTGAGCCTCACGCCTCCTGCGCCTTGTGCCTTATGACTTCGAGGACCAGCCGGTACGTCACGATCGGCACGCGGCCGCCGTCCTGCAGCTCGACGGAGATGGAATCGACCGGCTCCCTCGGCAGCCCGTCCATCGCCATCTCGGCCAGAAGCGTCCTGGCTTCCTCCTTGGCTCCCTCAAGATCGGGGAACTCGAATGCACGATCCGGTTGAAGCACGCCGTCGTGGTCCTGGGTCTTGAAATAGTATCGCCCCATCGGCACCTCCTCACCTCATGACGGATCAATGAAGCTGAGGGACAAACGTTCCGTCCGCCGGGGTGCATCCTGACCCTCGGATTGGAACAAGCGGCGGCCAGGGAAGTTCGGTCTGTCCAAAGGAGACCTGTCATGAAGAAACTTTCCGCAACACTCGCCCTGTTCATGATCTCGACCGCCGCCTTCGCCCAGTCGACGGCCGAAACCACCGGCGTCAACTCCACGCTCGGCATTCCGCCCAAGACCGGGGACTTCGTGAAGGAGGCTTCGATGAGCGATATGTTCGAGATCGAGTCCAGCAAGCTCGCGCTTCAGAAAGGCGATGCCGAAACCAAGGCATTCGCCCAGCAGATGATCGACGCTCACCAGAAGACGACGAGCGAGTTGAAGGCACTCCTCGACAGCGGCAAGGTCAAGGCCCAGCCCGCCACCGGCATGTCCGACGCGCAGAAGGCGTCCTTCGACAAGCTCAAGGACCTGACCGGCAAGGACTTCGATGAAGCCTATCAGGACGGCCAGGAAGACGCCCACGAAGATGCCGTCGACCTGTTCAAGCGTTACGCCTCCGAAGGTGACAACCCGGACCTCAAGGCCTGGGCCGGAAAGACGGCCCCCACGCTCGAACATCACCTGAAGATGGCGGAAGAGCTGGAAGGGAAGTAATCAGGGAGACCGACATGAAAACGAGCAAAGCGGACAATCGGCCGTCGACGGCCGAGGGCGATGCGCGGGGCCAGTTCGCCCCCTCCCAGGCTGACCGGGAGGCCGACGGGGTGGCGAGCGCCAAGCCGACCGTCGTTACCGGTTCCGAAGATGCGACGGCCCATCGGAACCCGCCCGGCAGGAAGCGTGGAAAGGACTGGGACGCCGGCTTCGACGAGCGCCAGCCTGACCGATCGTAAGGAGGGAGCCTATCATGCGGGAAGGAAGCTTTGCCGGGTCCTGTCTTTGCGGGCGTGTGACGTTCACCGCCCGGGGCCTGCCGAAGAGGGTTGGCATCTGCCACTGTACGGATTGCCGCCAGGAAAGCGGCTCCGCCTTCACCTTCTACGGCATCTGGCCGGCCGATCGATTCGAGCATGCCGGCGAGACCGCCGGCTTCTCGGGACGTTGCTTTTGTCCGCATTGCGGCTCGCGGCTTTTTTCGCTCGACAAGGACGAGGCCGAAATCAAGCTCGGCGCCCTCTCCGAAGCGCCCACGCCCTTCACCCCCACCTATGAACTCTGGATCAAGCGCCGCGAATCCTGGCTTCGGCCGATCGATGGAGCCGAACAGCACGAGGAGGACAGACCCGTCAGTCCTCTGTGAGAAGAAGACTGGCGCTCCTTCTCCGGTCCCTGCCCCCGGTCTTTAAGGTGCGGCTACCGCGCCAGCACGTTGCGCGCGCCGGTCTCGCGGAAGGCGCGCTCGGCTTTAAGGACGTCCGCATCCGCAATATCGGCCGAAACCGCGACTTCTCCTTGAAGCGGAGCATCGGCCCGCACTTCGTCGCCGCCGGAGGGCTCCGTTCCGACCGTATTGCCGCCGCCGCTCGCCTCGACAAAGATGTTTGCGCGGGCAATGCCACATTGCTGGACGAGATGTTCGACCGCCCGGTCGGCGGCTTCGCGCGTGGCAAAGGCTGCCCACATGGTCTTCACGCTGTCGTCCGACATGCGCCGGCTCCTTTCGTCAATGGCCGCGGCTCTCCTGGTTGCGTCCACGCACCATGTTGCGGTCGTCCGGATCGACAAGGTCGGCGGGCCTGGCGAGGTCGTCGCCTTTCGCCCTTGCCTCCCGCAGGCGCTTGGAAGCCTTCAGGTCTTCCTCGGCAGGAAACTTGTCGCCCCCGCCTTGCGTGTTTTCCTTGCGGTTGATGATGCGCTGCTGCTGATCGTGGGTCTTCCGGCCGACCATAATGGCCTCCTATCGGTTGCCCGCCGGCGGCCGCGGATCGGCGCCGCCGAACGGCTGCTGCTCCGACAACCGCGCAAGAAGCGTTAGGTTCCCCCCGCATAAATTTAATGCACCTGCGAAATCTGCTTCCTTATAGATTGATTGCAAAGCGGCTTTGCCATGGAGCCACATCCGCGTCGCACGCTGGAGTATCTGCCGATCGCCATGCTCGACATGGTCTGCGCCTGTCATACGGACAGTCCGCTCAATGCTTTGGAATTCGTCACCCCCACCGATCTGACCAGCCATCCGCTGATCAACGCGCGCACCAGCAGCCGTATCAGCAATCTCGTCGAGGATGCCTTCCGGCGGAGCAATGCGCCCTACGCGCCGACCATCGACGTCCGCTTCATGAATGTAGCCGGCCATTTCGTGGAAGAGGGCCTCGGCGTGACGATCATGGACGAACTGACCGCATCCTCCCGCCGCTACAGCGCCTTGAAAAGCATCCGGCTGAAGCCGCGCCTGCAGGTCACCATGTCGGCGATCGTCTCGTCGCAACGCCTTCAGCAACGCCTGACGAAATCGATCATCGCGCATGCGCGAGAGGAAGTGGTGCAGCGCCTGCGCGCCTCGAACAGGCAAGCGCGTTAAGCGTTCCGTACTGCAAATCGCGTCTGCCGGCGCGCCTTTCAGACGCGCTTGCCGCTTCGCCGCGCGATGGCGAGGCTAAATATCGGCGCCCAGCACGGCACCGATCAGTCCGGGAAACCGCGCCTCCAGATCGTCGCGCCGCAGACTGAGGCGGCGGCCACGGCCCAGGGACTCGCTTCGGATGATCCCCGCCTCGCGCAGCACTTTCATCAGATGCGACTTGGTCGATTTCGGCATCAGGGGATCGGAGAGATGGCATTGCGCCATTTCCAGCGGGCCATCGACAAGCTGACGCACGATGGCAAGGCGCTCCGGATCGCTCAACGCGAACAGCACGTCGGTCAGCCGCAGGTCCTTGCGGGCGGGATGGGGAAGCTCGGTATTGTCGTGCGCCATGGTTCGATTCTAGTTGAACAATGAACGGAACGATAGTAGAAAATGGTTCGAAATTATTCGGACCATAAGGTGCCACATGCCCTATGCAACACTCTCCGCGCCGCTGCGCAGTCCCGTCGGCTTCCGTGTCACGCTCGCGGGCTTGGCCGTGATGATGGCCGGCGCCAGCGCGCCCTCGCCCTTCTATCCCGTCCTCCAGCAGGAGATCGGATTTTCCGCCGCGACACTGACGGGCATCTTCGCCGTCTATACCGTTGCCCTTCTGGCATCGTTGCTGATCACGGGATCGCTGTCGGACCATGTCGGCCGGCGGCCGGTGATATCGGCAGGCTTTGCCCTGATGGCGCTGAGCCTTCTGGTGTTCTGGCAGGCGAGCGACGTGGCGGGATTGATGGTGGCGCGCATGTTGCAGGGTGTCGCGGCCGGCCTGCTGCTCTCGGCGCTCTCCGCCGCCGTCGTCGATCTCGAGCCGAAGGACAGGCCCGGAAGCGCCTCGATCTGGAACTCGGTCGTTCCGCTCGGCGGCCTTGCGGTCGGCGCACTCGTGGCGGGGATATTGATGGATACGACCGACATGGCGGAGGCCGACGTCTTCGGCGCGCTCGTCGCCGCCTATGCGGTCTTTGCCGCCGTCATCTGGCTCATTCCCGAGACCGCGCCGCGGCATGAAGGCGTCTGGGCCTCACTCAGGCCGCGGATCGGGGTGCCGGCGACGGCAGCGAAGGCATTCTGGCGCAGTTCGCCGGCCGTCATCGCCGGCTGGGCCACGGGCGGGCTCTATCTCTCGCTGGGCGCGCCGATCGTCCGGCACGTCTTCGGTGCGCAAGACCATGCGACGCAGGCGATCGTCATCGTACTGCTCTGTGCCGCGGGCGCTATCGCCTGTTACGTCGCGCGCGGCCATTCGTCCCGGCGGGTGACACTTTACGGCACCTCCGCACTGTCGATCGGCACCGCCCTGACGCTTGCCGCGATCGTCTGGCAATCCCTGCCCGCCTATCTCGCAGCGCTTACGCTCGCCGGAACGGGCTTTGGGACCTGTTTCTACGGCGTGATGCGCTCGGTCGTGCCGGCCGTACGCCCCGAGGAACGCGGCGAGCTCTTCGCCTCGCTCTTCACCCTCAGCTATCTCGCGTTCGGCCTGCCGACCCTGATGGCCGGCATGGCGGTCGGCGCCTTCGGCCTGACGGCGACGACCCTCGGCTACGGCGTGCTGATCGTGCTTTTTTCGGCGCTGGCGGGGTTCCTGCGAAAGTTCAAGACCCGGGATTGAGCCTTCGCCCGGCGAAACAGGGCTCGCCGTCAATCAACCGAGGTGCGGCTGCCTCCCCTGCCCACACGGATCAGATGGCCTGGCTCATTGCGGTTTCCTTCTCGTCGCGGCCCGTCTTCATGCGCTCGGCAAGGAGGAAGGCGAGCTCCAGCGCCTGGTCGGCGTTGAGGCGCGGGTCGCAATGGGTGTGATAGCGGTCGGCGAGATCGGCTCCCGTCACGGCGCGCGCGCCGCCCGTGCACTCCGTCACGTCCTTTCCGGTCATCTCGATATGGATGCCGCCCGGATGCGTACCTTCCGACCGATGGATCTGGAAGAAGCTCTCGACTTCCGACAGGATCCGCTCGAAGGGGCGCGTCT
>CBIMFD010000139.1:0-8979 GCA_966243085.1 uncultured Shinella sp. | reverse complement strand
CTTCGGGGTTGACAGCGGCGCCCCGCCCCTGTCCGTTGGCGGCCGAAAGGAAGCGCCATGACGATATTCGACAGGTTTTCCCAGAAGGGGCGCGTCGCCCTCGTCACCGGCGGCGGACGCGGCCTCGGCTTCGAAATCGCCAAAGCGCTGGCCGAGGCCGGCGCTCATGTCGTGGTGACGGGCCGCACGGCCGCAACGCTCGACGAGGCCGTGGAAAAGATTGCCGCCGCGGGCGGAAGCGCCTCGGCCGCCGCCTTCGACATCGCCTACCGCGCCGCCCAGCGCGCGGCCCTTGCCGCCATCGAGGAACGGCACGGCCGGCTCGACGTGCTGGTCAACAATGTCGGCGCGCGCGACCGCCGGCCGCTCTCGCAGATGGACGATGAAGCGATAGACGACCTCGTGCGCACCGATTTTACCGCTGCCGCCAGCCTCTCGCGCGACGCCGCCGCGATCATGATGCGGCAGGGAAGAGGCCGGCTGATCGCCGTCACCTCTATCGGCGGCCATGTCGCCATGCCGAACGACGGCGTCTACCCCGCCGCCAAGCAGGCGCTGACCGGCCTCATGCGCAGCATGGCCGTGGAATACGGCCCGCACGGCATCACCAGCAATGCAGTCGCGCCCGGCTGGTTCGCCACCGAGACCAACGCGACGATGGCGGCCAACGAGGACCTGATGCCCTTCGTGCGCCAGCGCATCCCCGTCCAGCGCTGGGCGCGCCCGGACGAGATCGCCGGCGCCGCCCTGTTCCTCGCCAGCGACGCCGCCTCCTTCGTCAACGGCCATGTGCTGGTGGTGGACGGCGGGATGACGGTGCGGATGTAGGTCTCAGCCGGAGAAATCCTCGATGACGGCGAGGAAAGCCTCGCCGAAGCGGTCGCGCTTGGAAACGCCGATGCCGGGAATATCCAGCAGTTCCTCGAGGTCGCTGGGCCGCTCCTTCGCCAGCGCGATCAGCGTCGTGTCCGGGAAGACGACATAGGGCGGCACGTCGAGGTCCTTGGCGATGGCAAGCCGCTCGGCGCGCAGCGCCTCGAAAAGCTCGCGGTCGGAGCCGGAAAGGCTGGAGCGCTCGCGCGCGGCGGGCGAGCCGCCGGCCTTCGCCTTGCGCCCCGCCTGCGGCCGGTCTTTGCGGAAGAACACCTCCCGCTCGTGGCGGAAGACGGCGCGTGCCTCCGGCTCCAGCTTCAATGCGCCGTAGGCGGTATGGTCGACGCTGATGAGACCCATGGCGAGCAATTGCCGGAAGATCGACTGCCAGACGCGCGGGGCGATGTCCTTGCCCGCGCCGAAGACCGGCATGTCCGTATGGCCGAAGCGCTGCGTCTTCTCGTTCTCGACGCCCACCAGCACATCGATGACATGGCCGGAACCGAAACGCTCGCCCGTGCGGTAGACGGCAGCGAGCGCCTTGATGGCGGCCTCGGTGCCGTCCCAGGTCTCGACCGGGTTGCGGCAGGTGTCGCAATTGCCGCAATGGCCGGCATGGCTCTCGCCGAAATGGGCAAGGATCGCCTTGCGCCGGCAGCTTGCCGTCTCGCAGATGGCGAGCAGCGCCGTCAGCTTGGCGCGCTCGATGCGCTTCACTTCGTCGGCCGCCCCGCCCTCGTCGATCATCCTGCGGCGCTGCACGACGTCGGCCATGCCATAGGCCATCCAGACCTCGGAGGGCAGGCCGTCGCGCCCGGCGCGGCCGGTCTCCTGGTAATAGGCCTCCACCGAGCCCGGCAGGTCGAGATGGGCGACATAGCGCACGTCCGGCTTGTCGATGCCCATGCCGAAGGCGACGGTGGCGACGAGGCAGAGGTTTTCTTCCTTCAGGAACGCATCCTGGTTGGCGTCGCGCACCGACCGGTCGAAGCCGGCATGATACGGCAGCGCGCGGATACCCTGCGTGTTCAGCCATTCGGCCGTGTCCTCGACCTTCGCCCGCGACAGGCAATAGACGATTCCACTCTCGCCCTGATGCTTCGACAGGAAGCGCAGGAGCTGCTGGCGCGGCTGGTCGCGCTCTGCGATTTCGTAGGAAATGTTCGGCCGGTCGAAGCTGGTAGTGAAGACGGCGGCGTCCTGAAGCCCCAGCCGCTCGATGATGTCGTCGCGCGTATGGGGATCGGCCGTCGCCGTCAGCGCGATGCGCGGCACGCCGGGATAGCGTTCGCCGAGCATGCCGAGCGCCCGGTATTCCGGCCGGAAATCGTGCCCCCATTGCGAGACGCAATGCGCCTCGTCGATGGCGAAGAGTGCGACGCGGGCCTCGGCGACGAGATCGGCGAAGCCGTCCGTCACGATGCGCTCCGGAGTCACATAGAGAAGGTCGAGGTCGCCGGCGCGCATCGCGTCGCGCACGGCGAAGAACTCGTCACGGGAGAGCGAGGAATTGAGCGCCGCAGCCTTCACGCCGAGCTGCTTCAGCGCCTCCACCTGGTCGCGCATCAGCGCGATCAGCGGCGAGATGACGATGCCTACCCCTTCCCGGCAGAGCGCCGGAATCTGGAAGCACAGCGACTTTCCCGCCCCCGTCGGGAAGAGCACGACCGCATCTCCGCCCGCCGTCACATGCTCCACCACCGCCTGCTGCTTGCCGCGGAAGGCGTCGTAGCCGTAGACGCGCTTGAGCACCTCGATGGGGCTGGCGTTGTGGGTGGAGATGTCGAGCATGCGATTCCGTCTTCATTTGCGGCGACTATGGCGTTTGCGCCTCGGGGAGGCAACCGCTGCGACCGGAGAATGAAGGCCCTCTCTGCCTGCCGGCATCTCCCCCACAAGGGGGGAGAAAGGCTGGCAGCCTGCTTTTCCCTCGATTTTTGAACGCCGACAGCGCCGCAGGTTAAGTCCCTCCCCCTTGTGGGGAGGGATTTAAGGGGGGGGTCTCGGCTCCTACTTCCCCGCCGGTCCCTTCACGCGGCCGGAGAGGACGCCGAAGCCTTCGATGATCGCCTCCTGGTTCTCCATGCGTACCGTCTCCATCTGCACCTCCTGCAGCGCGCGCAGGATCTGCGGCACGCGCTCGTCGTCGCCCTCCTCCGTCGAGACGGCAAGCTCGCGCTCCAGCTCGCGGCGCTGCCAGAGGAGCGCGCGGGTGCGCTTGTGGAGGGCGAGCGCCTGGAGATAGCCTTCGCGGGCGTCCTCCGGCGCGGCCTCGGCCGTCGCGGTCCACAGACGCGAATTGCGGATCTGCTGGTCGAGGCCCTTGAGCAATGCGTCGAAGCCGGCCGCCGCCAGTTCCTCGACCAGCCGGTCCCGGTCGAGCCGCGCGCCGACGGAACCGGCGATGCCGAGGAGCGCGGACCAGAGGCGCTGGAGGTCGCGGTTCTCATATTCGATGATGGCGATCTCGTCGTAGTCGCTGAAGAGCAGGCCCGGATGGTTGACGACGGTGAGCGCCAGAACGCTCTCGCGCAGCGCCGGCAGTTCCTGCGCCCCGCGCACCAGCGCCGAGCGGGCGAGCCGGTCGGAAATGCCGGTGGGAACCGCATTGCCCTGCGGCGCACCGCGCCCGCCGCTCCGCCCGTGACGATTGCCGGCAAAGCCGCCGCCCTGCCGCTGCGGCGGGCGGAAGAAGGCGTTCAGCCGGTCGCGCATGTCCTGCTGGTAATGCCGGCGCACGTCCTCGTCAGCAACGGCCGCCGTCACCTGCCGCAGGCGGGCTTCCAGCGCGGCGCGGCTTTCCGGCGTCTCGAAATTGGCGCCCTGCACCTCACGGTTCCAGATCATGTCGGCAAGCGGGCGGGCGCCCGCCATCACCTTGTCGAACGGCGCGCGGCCCTCGTGGCGCACGAGGTCGTCCGGGTCCTTGCCGTCCGGCAGGAGGGCGAAGCGCACAGTGCGCTCGGGCTTGATGAAGGGGAGCGCAAGATCGGCGGCGCGGTTCGCGGCGCGGATGCCTGCCCCGTCGCCGTCGAAGCAGAGCACCGGCTGCGGCGTCATGCGCCAGAGAAGGTCGAGCTGGTTTTCGGTGAGCGCCGTGCCGAGCGGGGCGACGGCGTTCTCGATGCCGGCCTGATGCAGCGCGATCACGTCCATGTAGCCCTCGACGGCGATGATCGTGCCGGCCGTCTGGATCGCCTTGCGGGCACGGGCGTGATTGTAAAGCACGCTGCCCTTGTGGAAGAGCTCCGTCTCGTTGGAATTGAGGTATTTCGCCGGCGCATCCGGCGACATGGCGCGCCCCCCGAAAGCGATGACCTTCTCGCGCAGCGAGAGAATGGGGAACATGATGCGGTCGCGGAAGCGGTCGTAGGAGACCGGGATGTCCGGTCCGTGCACGACGAGGCCGCAGGCCTCGATCGCCTCCTTCGGCACGCCCTTGCCGGCCAGGAACTCCTTCAGCGCGTTGCGGCTTTCCGGCGCATAGCCGAGGCGGAAGGTCTCGATGGTGCGGCCGGTCAGCCCGCGGTCGCGCAGGTATGCCCGCGCCTTGGCGCCGGCCGGCGTCTGGAGCTGGTCCTCGAAGAAGCGCGTTGCCATCTCCATGACCTCGACGAGGCCCATGCGCTCCTTCTCGCGCTGCTCGGCCTCGCGGTCGGGCTGCGGCATGGCGACGCCCGCAAGGTCGGCGATCTGCTGTACGGCCTCGGGGAACGAAAGCCCGTCGAGATCGGTGAGAAAGCGGAAATGATCGCCCGAAACGCCGCATCCGAAGCAATGGTAGCGGCCCTTGCGGTCTTCACAGTGGAAGGACGGCGACTTCTCACCATGGAAGGGGCAGCAGGCCCAGTAGTCGCCGCGCGAAACGTTGGTCTTCCGGCGGTCCCAGGTCACGCGCCTGCCGATCACGTCGGAAATCGGGACGCGGTCGCGGATCTCGTCTAGGAAGGCGTTGGAAAAGCGCATGGTTACCTCTGTCGAGGTTCATATAACCATGCGCGCGGTTCGCCGCCAGCGCTTTCAAAACCCCATGTCAGGCGCGTAGAAGCAGCGCGGCGTATCCTCGGTCGGGAAGAGGCAGAGATGATATTCGCCGTCCTGCGAGCGGCGCGCCGTGCCCTGCGGCACGCGAAAGATGTGGCGGCGGGTGGCAAGCCTGTGGTCTCCGGGCGCCAGCGTCACCTGGTAGCCGCCGTCGATGATGCGCACGGTGCTGGCGGGGATCATCTGGCAATCGCCATTGTGGGTGCTGCCGTTGCAGCAATATTGCTCGTATTGCCAGCCGCTCGGCGCGTCATGGGCCGCAGCCGGAATGGCAAGGGCGAGGATTGCGGGAGCAAGAAGGAACGTCACACGCATGGCTCGGTCTCCGTTTCGCGAACGGCCGCCGGTCAACTCTCCACGCCAAACGATCCGGCAGCACCGCATGCACTTCGCGGGGGGCGAGCGGCGCGATCGCTCGCGCATCGTCACGCTCCTGTCCATCGGGACAAACTGCGCTCCTGCCTTTTGGTTCCTGCAAAGTGCACGGAATGCGTGCCGCAGACGAAAAAGGCGGCCGAAGCCGCCCTTCCCAGTGTCTTTCGCCGGATTACTTCAGCAGGTCTTTCACCACGCCCGAGGCCTTGGCGAAGTCCATCTGGCCGGGATAGCGCTCCTTGAGCACGGCCATGACCTTGCCCATGTCGCGCAGGCCCTGCGCGCCGATCTCGGCGATCACGCCAGCGACCAGTTCCTTCACTCGTTCGTCGGAAAGCTGCTCCGGCAGGAAGCTCTTGATGACGGCGATTTCCTCGCGCTCCTGGGCGGCGAGTTCCGGGCGGCCGTTCTCGGCGAAGATCTTCGAGGATTCCTCGCGCTGCTTGATCATCTTGGCGAGGATCTGCAGCAGTTCGTCGGTCTCGACCGGCCCCTTGCCGGCGCCGCGGTTGGCGATGTCGCGGTCCTTGAGCGTCGCCTGGATGAGGCGCAGCGTGGAGACACGGCAGGCGTCCCTGGCCTTGAGCGCATCCTTGAGGGCGTTTGCGATAGTCTCGCGCATTCTCTTCTCCATTGGAGGCTCCCGCGCGGAAATGCGCGGCCGGGGCCTCGATCGTCGTTCGATTGTCGATGCTCATAGCCCGGCAGACGGGCTGCGGGCAAACGGATTGCGCAAGTGCGTGAACTTACACGCTTTATAATTCCGCGCAATTCACAGGGCGACGGTTGACCCCGCCGCCCGCATTGTCTATTTTCCGGCACCTGCACGAAAATCGGCAATCAGGGCGCACCAACGCGGGTTTCCGCGCGCCTTTGCCTGCGATCTTAAATGGTGCCCGCCGCGAACCCTTTCAAGCGCGGCACCGGAAACGGGATACTCATGACTTCGACCCCCGCATGGACCACCGAAAAGCCCACCGCCCTGCTCGTCCTGTCCGACGGCACGGTCATCGAGGGCAAGGGCATCGGCGCCACCGGCAAGGTGACCGCGGAAGTCTGCTTCAACACGGCTTTGACGGGCTACCAGGAAATCCTGACCGACCCTTCCTATCTCGGCCAGATCGTCACCTTCACCTTCCCGCATATCGGCAATGTCGGCGCCAATGACGAGGATATCGAGGACCTGACGCCCGCCGCCCGCCACGGCGCCGTCGGCACGATCTTCAAGGCCGACATTACCGAGCCCTCGAACTACCGTGCCGCAAAGCACCTCGACGCCTGGCTGAAAGCGCGCGGCATCATCGGCCTTTCGGGCATCGACACGCGTGCGCTGACCGCCTGGATCCGCCAGAACGGCGCGCCGAACGCGGTGATCGCGCACGATCCGAACGGCGTCTTCGACATCGAGACGCTGAAGGCGGAAGCGAAAGCCTGGAGCGGCCTCGTCAACCTCGACCTGGCCAAGGTCGCCTCCTCCGGCCAGTCCTCGCGCTGGAGCGAGAAGCCCTGGGTCTGGAACGAGGGCTATGAAGACCTTTCGGAAGGCGATGTGAAGCATCACATCGTCGCGCTCGACTACGGCGTGAAGCGCAACATCCTGCGCCTCTTCACCGGCCTCGACTGCAAGGTCACCGTCATGCCGGCGACCTCCAGCGCCGAGGACGTGCTGGCCCAGAAGCCGGACGGCATCTTCCTCTCCAATGGCCCGGGCGACCCGGCGGCCACCGGCGAATATGCCGTGCCGGTCATCAGGAAGCTCATCGAGACGGACATTCCAATCTTCGGCATCTGCCTCGGCCACCAGATGCTCGGCCTCGCCGTCGGCGCCACGACCGAGAAGATGCACCAGGGCCACCACGGCGCGAACCATCCGGTGAAGGACCACACGACCGGCAAGGTCGAGATCGTCTCGATGAACCACGGCTTCGCCGTCGCCTCCGCCACCCTGCCCGACGGCGTCGAGGAAACCCACGTCTCGCTGTTCGACGGCACGAATTGCGGCCTGCGCCTTATCGGCAAGCCGGTCTTCTCCGTGCAGCATCACCCGGAGGCCTCCCCCGGCCCGCAGGACAGCCACTACCTCTTCCGCCGCTTCATCAACCTGGTGCGCGAGAAGAAGGGCGAGGAAGCCATTCCGGAACGGGCATAAGCCCCTCCCAATCAAGCGAAAGGCCCCGGACGGCAGCGTCCGGGGCCTTTTTCATTCGTAGGGAGAACCGCTCAGGCGGCACGCACCAGCTTGTAGAAGCGCCAGTTGAGCAGGACGGCGGCGGCGGCAAGGCCGCTGAGGAAGCCGAACCACACGCCTATGCCGCCGAAGCCCGCCGGGAAGGCGAAAACCCACGCACAGAAGAAGCCGATCGGCCAGTAGGAGATCAGCGCCAGCACCATCGGGATGCGCGTATCCTTCAGTCCGCGCAGCAGCCCGGCGGCGATCGCCTGCAGCCCGTCGACGAGCTGGAAGATCCCGGCGATCACCACGAAGGGGCCGGCGATGGCAAGGACGGCCGCCGAATCCGCACCCGCCTTGTCGAGGAAGATCGAAGCGAGGGTCGTCGGCACGAGCGCGAAGAGAACGCCGCCGCTGACCGCGATGACCGCCGCGATCACGAGCACCGCCAGCGCGGCGCGTACGACGCCGAGACGGTCGCCCCGACCATGCGCTACGCCGACCCGCACCGTGCCGGCCTGCGCAAGCCCGAGCGGGATCATGAAGGCGATGGAGGCAAGCTGAAGCGCAATGCCGTGGGCGGCGAGCTGCAAGGTGCCGATATTGCCCATCAGCAGCGAGGCGCCGGTGAAGAGCCCGACTTCGGCGAGCATGGTGAGCCCGATCGGCAGGCCGAGATGCACCACTTCGCGCAGCGCGCCCCAGTCCGGCTTCCAGAAGCGCACGAACAATTCGTAGCGGCGCATTTCCGGCCGCGACTGGATATAGGCGGTGAGCAGCACGAAGCTGAGGAGGTTCACGCAGAGCGAGACGATGGCCGCGCCTTCCATGCCGAGCGCCGGAAGGCCGAAATGGCCGAGCACCAGCGCATAGGCGAAGACGGCGTTGACCGTCAGGATGACGATCGTGACATAGAGCACGATGCCGGCGCGCCCATGCGCGCTGACAAGCCCGCGCAGCGTCATGAAGAGCAGGCCCGGCGCCATGCCCCACTGGGCGATCTTGAGGTAGCTGCCGGCAAGCGCCGCCACGTCCGGCTTCTGGCCGGCATAGAGCAGGATCGCCTCGACATTGTAGAAGAGCGGGATCATCAGCGCCGAGTAGGCGAGCGCAACCCACATGCCCATGCGCACGGCGCGGCGCACGGAAACGGCGTCGCCCCGCCCATAGGCCTGCGCGACCATGGGCATGACGGCATTGGCAAAGCCCGAGCCAAGGATGAAGACGGTGAAGAAGAACTGCGCCGACAGCACGATCGCCGCCAGATGCGCGGCGCCGAGCCGGCCGAGGATGACCACGTCCGTCGTGTGGATGCCGAGCTGGGCGAGCTGCGCGCCGATCAGCGGGATGCCGAGGGAGAAGGTCGCCCGGAAATGCGTTCCCCAGCCATTGTCCTCGCGTTGCGTTGCCATATGCATGATTTTCTCGCTTTCGACCGCTTGGGATCACAAGTTTCCGCGGCGATCAATCGAATAGCTGTGATCTTCTCATCAAACTTGCGCGAAACGGCGCCTTGC
>CBIMFD010000138.1:0-9059 GCA_966243085.1 uncultured Shinella sp. | reverse complement strand
GCCCTCGTCCAGCGGGGGGGCCTTGTATTCGGCGAGGGTCTTCTTCCACTGACGGTTGGCGCGCGTGGCGATGTCGGTCGAGCCGCCCTCCTCGCTCCATTTCTCGAAGGGCTCGTTGTCGGAGAGCGTCGAATCCCAGAAGGCGGTCTGGTAGTTGCGCATCGTGTGGTCGCAGCCGAGGAAATGGTGGCCGGGGCCGACCTCCAGGAAGGCGTCGAGCGCCAGCGCATTGTCGTCCACCGTGACGCCGGCGAGATAGGAATGCAGCGCGCCGCAGACATCCGCATCCATGACGAACTTCTCGTAGGACATGGAGAGAAGGCCGTCGAGGAAGCCGGCCGAATGCAGGATGAAGTTCGCGCCGCAATGGACGGCCGACAGCATGGACATCAGCCCTTCCTGCATGGCCTGGCCGTCCGGCAGCTTGGAATTGGAGAAATTGCCGGCGCAGCGCAGCGGCAGGTTCAGCCGGCGGGCGAGCTGGCCGACGACCATGGAGCCGATGGCCGGCTCCGGCGTGCCGAAGGTGGGCGAGCCAGAGCGCAGCGACATGGAGGAGAGGAAGTTGCCGAAGATGACCGGCGCGCCCTTCCTTTCGAGCTGGGTCAGCGCGCAGCCGGCAAGCGTTTCGGCGAAGGACTGGGCGATGGCGCCGGCATTGGTCACCGGCCCCATCGCGCCGCCGAGGATGAAAGGCACGATGACGGCGGCCTGGTTGGCGCGAGCGTAGGCGCGCAGCGATTTCGTCATCGTGCCGTCCCAGACGAGCGGCGAGTTGACGTTGACATTGCCGAGGATGACGCAGTTCCTGTCGACGAAATCGGCGCCGAACAGGATGCGCGCCATGTCGATGGAATCCTCGGCGCGCTCTTCCGCCGTGATCGAGCCCATGAAGGCCCGGTCGGAATATTTGATATGGCTGTAGACCATGTCGAGATGGCGCTTGTTCACCGGGATGTCGACCGGCTCGCAGATCGTGCCGCCGGAATGGTGCAGCCAGGGGCTCGACTGGGCGAGCCTGATGAAGTTGCGGAAGTCCTCCAGCGTGCCGTAGCGCCGGCCCTTGTCGAGGTCCATGACGAAAGGCGAGCCGTAGGCCGGCGAGAAGACGACGTTCTTTCCGCCGATCTGCACGTTGTTCGCCGGATTGCGGGCGTACTGGGTGAACTCGGCGGGCGCGGAGGAGACGATCTCCCGCAGCATGCCGGGCTCGAAGCGCACCAGGACGCCCTCGACCTTCGCGCCGGCCCGCTTCCAGTGGTCGAGCACGGCGGGATCGTCGCGGAACTCGATGCCGACCTCGGCGAGGATGCGGTCCGCCGTGCGCTCGACCTTTTGAAGGTTCTCCTCCGAGAGCACGTCATAGGTCGGGATGCCCCGCACGATATAGGGCACGCCGAGAGGCTTTGCCGCATTGTCGCGCCGCGTGCCCCTGCCTCGCCTTGCCGGCGCCTCGCTCAATGCTGCTTCACCCATGATACCCTCCATAATTCAGGATGAAGCTAGGCGTGAATGCGTGCGTTGTGACGCTGGAAAAAAGTTTTCGATACTATAAGCTCAATTTATGGAAACTCTTCGCCGCCTCCTTCCCTCCGCCTCCAGCCTCATCATCTTCGAGGCCGCCGGGCGGCACCAGAATTTCACCCGCGCCGCCCACGAGTTCGGCATGACGCAGGCAGCCGTTTCCTATGCGGTGCGCAACCTCGAGGAACAGCTCGGCGTCGCGCTCTTCCGCCGCGCCCATCGGGCGGTGGAACTGACGGATGCCGGCGAGCGCTTCCATGCCGACGTGACGCTCGGCCTCTCGCGCATCCAGAAGTCGGCCGAGGACATCCGCGCCAAAGGGCGCGAGGCGAATGTGACGCTCGCCGCCTCCACCGCCTTCGCCTCGATGTGGATGCTGCCGCGGCTCGCCAGACTGAGGGCCGACCTGCCGGATATCGACCTGCGCATCCAGACCAGCGTGCGCGACCTCGATCTCGACGAAGAACCGATCCCGCTCGCCATCCGCGGCGGGGACCCCGGCAAATGGCCGCGCTACCATGCCGCGCTGCTGGCGCCGGAGGTCGTCACCGCGGTGGCAAGCCCCGCCTTCGTGGAGAGCCATGGAAACCCGCAGACACCCGAGGCGCTCCTAAAGCTGCCGCTCATCCACCTGGAAGAGCCGGTGCGGTCGGCCTGCGACTGGCCGGCATGGTTCGCCAGCGCCGGCGTTCGCTATCCCGCGCAAGCGCGCCGGCTCGCCATCAACGATTATGTGCTGGTCATCCAGGCCGTGCTTTCGGGCGAAGGCGTGGCGCTCGGCTGGCAGCATCTCATCGAGGGACAGGTCCGCTCCGGCGCGCTCGTTCCCGTCGGCGGCCATTCGCTCAGCATGCAGGACGCCGCCTTCTACGTCGTCTGGCCGCGTTCGCGCGAACTCAACGGCCCCGCCCGCCGCGTGCGCGACTGGCTGGTGGAGGAAGGACGGCTGAGCCGGGGAGCGGATCCTTCTGCGTAAAATCGGCAAGCGATTTGTGCTTTGCCCGACAAGCGCTTAAATTGACGACGGACCGGAAGGAACAGGACCGATGACGACGGAAGCTGTAAGCCTCGATTTCCTGGCACGGCAGGCAAAGATCCAGATGGACGAGCTACCTCTTCTGCGCAAGGACGTTGCCGACATGATGCGGCTTCTCAACGGCACCTATGAACTGACCAGAAGGGTGGAGCGCCGGGAAGCGGAGCTTCGCGACGACATCGAACTGATGGTCAAGATGGAAATCGGCGGATCGCTGGCGAACATTCAGACATCGATAGAGAATTCGCTCTCCCGCATCGAAGACAGCGTCGGCAGCCTAGCCCAGCGGGTCGATACCCTGGAGCACAAAGTCTAGGCTATGCCCTCTATCGCCGCAGCACCGGCCGCACTTCCTCGTGGAAGAAGCGGAAATAGGAGGTGATCTGCGCCAGCGCATTGGTGGACAGCTTGTACTGGATGCCGAGGCGGCCGTTGGAATACCAGCGCACCGTGCCGGTGAGGCGGCCGAGTTCCTCGCTCTCCACCGTCACCATCTGGCCGGCCACCGCCTGTATGGGCCTTTCGATGTCGAAAGCCATGCCGGTCGGCGAGAGATCGACGACGCGCGCCCGTGTCGACTGATGCATCACCTTGACCGTTGCGAAAATGCGGACCCTGGAGCGATCGTTCGTCCGGGTGGGCATGTCCTTGATCGTCGCCATCCCTCTTCCCCATTGTTGTCGTGGGGAAAGCATAGCCGGCACCGATTGCCTTGCCGCTAAGGAAAAGGATGCAATTTTAGCGAACTGCCCCGTTCGGGGACAGGTGCGCCTTACGAGACGGCGCGGCCCTCGACGCTGACATAGCGGTCGGAGAGATAGCGCATGGTGGCGACGGCGTCGGCCGGCTTGCCGTAGAAATAGCCCTGCCCCATGCCGCAGCCGAGCGCCTTCAGCTTCAGCGCCTCGGAGAAGTCCTCAATGCCTTCGGCGACGACGGCGAGGTCCAGCCCCTCGCACATGGCGACGATGGCCTTGATGATGTGTTCCGACGCCTTGTCGTTGGAGATGCGCGAGACGAAGGCGCGGTCGATCTTGACCTTGTCGAAGGTGAAATCGCGCAGGCGCCCGAGGCTCGACTGGCCGGTGCCGAAATCGTCGAGCGAGATGCGCACGCCCGCCGCGCGCAGTTCGCCGACGATCTTCTGCGCCGTGTCGGCATCCGTCATGACGGCGGTCTCGGTGATCTCCAGCTCCAGCCGGCGCGGGTCGAGACCGACGCGGTTGAGGATCGCCAGCGTGTTGAAGGCCGTCTTCGGGTCCATCAACTGGGCGGAGGAGAGATTGAACGAGAGGAAGAGCTCCCGCGGCCAGGAGAGCGCCGCCTCCGCCGCCTTGCGCAGCAGCGTGTCGGAGAGCGCGTCGATGAAGCCGCGCTCCTCTGCGAGCGGCACGAAGGCGGCCGGCGAGACATAGCCGAGATCGGCATCGCACCAGCGGGCGAGCGCCTCGAAGCCGACGACCGCATCGTCGCGCAGGCTGACGATCGGCTGGAAATGCACGTCCACCTCGTTGGCGATGATGGCATTGCGCAGCGCCTGCTCAAGCTGCGTGGCGCGCTTCATCTCCTGGGCGATTTCCTGCGAATAGACCGTGATCTGCCCACGCCCGCGGCGCTTGGAACGGTAGAGCGCGGTATCGGCGCTCTTCAGAAGCTCGTTGAAATCCTCGCCCGCGAAGGGGTAGATGGCAAAGCCGAAGGAGGCGGAAAGGCGCACGTTGCGGTCGCCGAGATCGAAGGGAGCGGACAGCACCTCGCGCAGCATTTGGCCGATCTTCTCCGCGCCCTTGCGCTCGAAGACGAGCGGCAGCACGAAGGCGAACTCGTCGCCGCCATGACGAGTGACGGTCGCGCCGTCCGGAATGCAGGCTTTCAGGCGATGGGCGACCTGGCACAGGATCTCGTCGCCCGCGCGCGGACCGAAAAGGTCGTTGATGGGCTTGAAGCCGTCGAGATTGGCGATGCCGATGGCGAAGGGCGCGGGGTCCTCCTCGCGCTCCCTGGCGATCTGGCGGACCTTGTCGCGCAGGCGGTAGAGATTGCCCAGCCCCGTCAGCGGATCGGTATAGGCCATGGCATGGAGGTCAGTCTGGGAAACGTCCAGCGCCGCATGGTCAGCAGACTTCATCAATGATTTCCCGTACTTGCACCTGGCCTTCCGATGATTTTCCCACGATGAGGCATGACTGTTAACAAAAGCATAGCAAGCGATCGTCAGTCCTGCCCACCCGCCTCCCCAAATCTGGGGAGTTGACGGGCCCTACTCAACTTACGCGACAGATTTCTCAGGCCTCTCGGCGGCATAGCGCCGGTAGATGGCCTCGATCATGTCCGGGCTGACCGGCTTGGTGATGTAGTCGTCCATGCCGGCATCCATGCAGTTCTGCATGTCGACATTGAGCGCCTGGGCCGTGACGGCGACGATGGGCGTGCGGCTTCCGGTGCCCTTTTCCGCCTCGCGGATCTCCAGCGCGGCGTCGATGCCGTTCATAACGGGCATGGAGATGTCCATCAGCACGAGGCGCGGCTGGTGCTTGCGCCAGAGCATGACCGCCTCCTCGCCATTCTCGGCGATGCGGTGCGAGACGCCCATGCCCTCGAGGATCTGCGAGAAGACGAACTGGTTGATCTGGTTGTCCTCGGCCACCAGCACCTCCACGTCGCCGACGGCGGCCGGCAGCATGGTCGAGATGTCGGTGGCGATGTACCAGTCGTCGGAGAAGCCCACCGGCGTGACGATGTCGCCGAGCGGCGAGCCTTCCTCCGTCAGGAGCTCGTGCTCTTCCACGAGGGTGCGCATGAAATCCGGGCCGATGCCGTCCGGCGCGATCGGCCGCACGGCGATGCCGTAGCCGTTCTGAAGGACCGCCTCGTGGCCGGGCAGGTTGTCGTCCACGATGACGAGGTCGATCGCAAGTCCTTCCTTAGCCGCAAGGGCGAGGAAGGCGTCGTGCTCGCGCACGCTTGTGACCGCGCAGCAATCGGCGCCGCGCGCCTTGAATTCGGCGAGGAGGATATCCTCGATATGCGGATTGGGCGTCACCAGCAGCACGCGGCGGCCGGCGACGGCGCGCAATTCGTCGGGATTGAGCTGGTCGAGCAGCAGGCGGCGCTCGGCGTCGCGCACCGGATCGAAGCAGTTCTGCGCCTCCACGAAGCCGCCCGGCACGCGCAGCAGCGCGTCGTCGGCCTCGGTCATCGGCTGCTCGCCGGAGACGAGCGCCGAGACGTCCTCCATCACGGTGACGAGCGCATGGTGCCCCGATGCGCCGATGCGGTACTTGCGGGTGATGACGTAGAGGTCCGACCCGTCGGCGCGCACGATGTGTTCGGCGAGCCTGTAGGGCTCGCCCGTCTCCAGCACGGACCGGTCGCTGCTCTCGATGCGCTCGGCGCTCTCGGCATCGGCGAGGCTCCAGATCGAGCGGCCGACGATGCTGTCCGCATTGACGTCGTAGATCGCGCAGAAGGCGCCGTTGGCCGCGATATAGGTGAGGTTGCGGTCCTTGACGACGACGGGCGACGGCAGGGTCTCGAGGATTTCCTCGGTGAGCGCGATGCGCTCCAGGTCGAGACGCCACTGTTCTTCCTGCTTCTTCTGCTCGGAGACGTCGACGAGCGTCGTCACGTTGTAGCCGTTCGGCAGGCGGCGCTTGCGGAAATGAATCCAGCGGTCGCGGCTCAGCCGCTCGATGGCATCGTACTGCTCGCGCCAATGGGCGGAGATCTGGGCGGAAATCCATTCCTCGCGGTTGACCGCGCGGTGGCGCTGGTCCGGCGCAAGGCCATAGCGCATGCCGCTGTCGAAGATGGCGCCGAGCACGTCGCGCAGGCGCGCGCCCGGCTTCAGCGTATCGGCGGGAATGGGAAAATAGCGCAGGACCTGGCGGCTGGCGAAGACGAGGCTGTCGTTCTTGTCGTAGACGATCACGGCGGCGGCGAGGATATCGCACGCCGCTTCGAACATTCCCAGCCGGATGTGCGCGTCGGAGGACGCTACATCATTCATCGTGGCAGACCTCGCCTGTCTGGCATTCCCGAAGACATGCTGATCGGTGCTTCCCCGCACCCTGGGACATGGGAATGACAGCGGCCAGCGACGCTGAAATTGTCCGCCGGAAACCGGCCGGCTTGTGCTCATACAAGCGCCTGCGCACGTTGGCAGCATTTTATTAAAGCCTGATTAAACACAAGGGCCGGTAGTGCCCCTGCTGCGCGGGGCCGCCCTCTCTGCCTGCCGGCATCTCCCCCACAAGGGGGGAGAAAGGCTGTCAGCACGCTTTTCCCTCAAATCTTGAACGCTGAGAGTGCTGCAGGTTAAGTCCCTCCCCCTTGTGGGGAGGGATTTAGGGAGGGGTCTTCAACACGGCCGATTGCCTTGCATAAACCATCCAGCCCACTGGCGGGCGGCGGGCGAATCCGCGAAAATGGCGCCATGAGCATCAGGCAGCTTTCCGAAACCCTCATCAACCAGATCGCCGCCGGCGAAGTCATCGAACGGCCGGCGAGCGCCGCCAAGGAGCTGATCGAGAACGCGCTGGACGCGGGCGCGAGCCGCATCGAGATCGCCACGGCCGGCGGCGGCAAGACGCTTCTGCGCGTGTCCGACAACGGCTCCGGCATGGCCCCCGCCGACCTTGAAATGGCGATCCGCCGGCATTGCACCTCCAAGCTCGAAAGCGACCTCCTCGACATCCGCACCCTCGGCTTTCGCGGCGAGGCGCTGCCCTCCATCGGCTCGGTGGCGAAACTCTCGCTCCTCAGCCGGACGGCGGAAGCGAACGAGGGCGCGGAAATCGGCGTGACGGGCGGAAAGGTGGTGCCCGTGCGCCCGGCCGCCGCCAACCGCGGCACGGTGGTGGAAGTGCGCGATCTCTTCTTCGCCACGCCCGCGCGCCTCAAATTCCTCAAGAGCGAGAAGGCCGAGGCCTCGGCGATCTCCGACGTCGTGCGCCGCATGGCCATCGCCTTTCCGCATGTGCGCTTCGTTCTCTCCGGCTCCGACCGCACGACGCTGGAATTTCCCGCCACTGGCACGGACCGGCTCGCCCGCATCGCGCAGGTGCTCGGCCGCGATTTCCGCGACAACGCCATCGAGATCGACGCGGAGCGCGAGGGCGTGCGCCTGACGGGTTTTGCGGGCGTTCCGACCTTCAATCGCGGCAACAGCCTCAACCAGTTCGCCTTCGTCAACGGACGGCCGGTGCAGGACAAGCTGGTCTGGTCGGCGCTGCGCGGCGCCTATGCCGAGACGATCCCGCATGGGCGCTATCCGGTCGCCGTGCTTTCCATCGAGATCGACCCGGCGCTGGTCGACGTCAACGTGCATCCGGCCAAATCCGACGTGCGCTTCCGCGATCCCGGCCTCGTGCGCGGCCTCATCGTCGGGGCGATCCGCGCGGCGCTGGCGCGCGAGGGCGACCGGGCGTCCACCACGGGCGCCTCCGGCCTGATGCGCGCCTTCCGGCCCGAGGCCCCCCGCCCCGCCGCGCCCTGGACGCCGGCCGCCTCGCCCTACCGGCCCTTCGAGGTCGCCGTTTCCGCTCCGGCCGCCGGCCGGCAGGCAGGCTTTGCCGAGTTCGAGGCGCCCTCGGCGCGTAGCGAGCCGCCCTTCGCCCCCTCACCCGCCGAAGAGCCGCCGCAGTTCCATCCGCTCGGCGCGGCGCGCGCGCAACTCCACGAGAACTATATCGTCGCGCAGACCGAGGACGGCCTCGTCATCGTCGACCAGCACGCCGCGCATGAGCGCCTCGTCTTCGAGGCGATGCGCAATGCGCTGCATGCGCGCGCCGTGCCGGCGCAGGCCCTGCTGATCCCCGAGATCGTCGATCTTCCGGAAGACGACTGCGACCGGCTCGTCGCCCATGCGGAGGAGTTTTCAAGGCTCGGCCTTGGCATCGAGCGCTTCGGCCCCGGGGCGGTCGCCGTACGCGAGACGCCGGCCATGCTGGGCGAGATGGATGCGGCGGGCCTCATCCGCCAGCTTGCCGACGAGCTCGCCGAGTGGGACACGGCGAGCGGGCTGAAAGCCAAGCTCGAATACCTCGCCGCCACCATGGCCTGCCACGGCTCGGTGCGCTCGGGCCGGCGCATGCGGCCGGAGGAGATGAACGCGCTCCTGCGCCAGATGGAGGCGACGCCCGGCTCCGGCCAGTGCAACCACGGGCGCCCGACCTATATCGAGCTGAAGCTTTCCGACATCGAGCGGCTGTTCGGCCGCAGTTGAGATGCGGCGAAAAGGCTGGCTATTTGCCGGTCGCCACGCTATGGCATGACGACAGACCATGCGGATACTGAAGTCGATGATGAACCGTTTTGAAGGCCGCGGCGGCAGTCGGGAAGCGAAGATCCGTTACCTCGACGGCGATTTCCAGATCCTGATGCCCGGCTCCCACGTCATCTGTGCCATGACCGGCGAGACGATCCCCGTCGACGAACTGCGCTACTGGAGCGTCGCCCGGCAGGAAGCCTATATAAGCTGCGCCGCCTCGCTGGACGC
>CBIMFD010000137.1:0-9084 GCA_966243085.1 uncultured Shinella sp. | reverse complement strand
TCCTCGCCGAGCCGCGCCAGCGCCTTGTCGAGCGCCGCGCGCCGGTCGTGCACCGCTTTCGCCGCGGCGAGCCGGCGGGCAAGGCCTGCGACCGCGGCAAGCGGATCCGCCGCGTCGAATGCCTCGCCGAGCCGGCCGGCAAGCCGCTGCGCGTGGCCGGTATAGTCCTCCTGGTCGCGCCGCATGGCGGCGATGCGGTGCTCCAGTTCGCGGTGCCGCTCGACGGTGCGGGCGAGTGCCTGCAGGGCGGGCAGAAGGGCGGCAAGGCGCTCCGGATGGTCCGGCGCCTGATCCGTGGCGAGCCATGTGCCGGCGATGTCCCGCTGCCATGCCGCCTGCCATGCGGAAAGGGCGTCCGCCGCCTCCCCTGCCGCCCTGCCACGCGCTTCGGCATCGGCGACAGCCCGGGCGTGGCGCTCGGCGGCGGCGAGGCGACGGGCTTCCGCCGCCTTCAGCGCCTCCAGGCGATCCTCCGCGAGGAAGACGGCTTCCTCGAGCGTGGTCCCGACGGGAAAATCCGTCCCGAGCAGGCCGGCAAGCCGCAGGAGCGTCGCGCTTGCCTCCTCCTCGACGACATCGGCCTCCGTGCCGCGTCGGGCAAGATCGGCGGCCATGGCGAGCGCGGCCGAACGGCGCTCGATCCAGCTCGCTGTTTCCGGCAAGGACGTCTCTGTCGGCAAGCCGCAGCGGCGGGCGATGGCGGCAATCTCCGCGTCCGTTTCCGTTCGCGCCGCCTCAAGCCGTTCCGTCTCGCCGACAAGCGCCGCAAGACGCGCTGCACTTTCCGCCGCGGTGCGCTCCAGCAGGCGAATTTCGGAAAGGCGGTCGGCGCTGCGCAGGCGCGCATCCGTCGCGCGGTCGTCCTCGCGCATCGCCGTCTCGAAGGCGGCGGCGGTCTGGCGGTCGAGGCGGGCAAGATGCGCCTGCCAGGCCTCCTCGCGCCCGGCGCGCAGGCGGCCTGCCTGTTCCTCGCCCGCAGCGCCCGTTACCGCCTGCAGCGCGTCGAGCCTTGCCTTGGCGCCGGCATTTTCCAGCGTCAGGACGGCGACCTGCTCCTGCTGGCGGCGGAGGGCGTCTTCCGCGGCCTCGCGCCGCTTGCGCAGGCTTTCCAGCTCCGCGAGCGCCGGCACCGGCTGGGCCGCAAGCGCCGCCGTCGTGCCGGACCACGGGGCAAGCCCCACCATCGCCGCCTCGGCCTCCTGCCGGCAAAGAGCGTGGAGACGGCGAGCCTCGCGAAGGCGCGCGGGAAGATCGCCGGAGCGGGCGGCACGGAGCGCCGCGCCGAGCGCAGCTTGCAGCGCCTCGTCGCCCTCCGTGCCTGCATCCTGCGCCTTGAGTGCGGCCTCCAGCGTCTTTTCCGCCTCGGCCCGCTCGCGATGGGCGGCCTCGGCACGTTCGGCAAGGGCGGCACGGCGGGAGAGCTGCGCGGTGAGTTTTTCGCCGAGGCCGGGCGGCAGCAGGATCTCTGTCGGATCGGTCTCCGGCGGAAGACCGAGCGCGGCGATCTCCGCCCCAAGCATTACGGCGAGCCGGCCGCACTCGCCCTCGCGCGCGGCAAGGTCCATCGCGGCGGTGCGGAAGCGGGCCTCCAGCGCGGAGCCGGCAAGGGCCGCGATATCGGCCTCGGCCTCCAGCACCGCGGCATCCTCGGAAAGGCATGCGCGCTCCTCGGCGGAACGGTCCCGCTCGGCAGCCACGCCCTCGGTCCGTGCGGCAATCTCCGCCTCCTCGCGGGCAAGCTCGCCCAGAAGGGTGCGCCAGCCGGGCGGCGGGGAATCGCCGAGGTCGAAGGCGCCGAGCTCTGCCCTGAGGCTGCGCAGGCGGCGAAGGGCGGGCAGCGCTGCAAGGCTGCGCTCGGCCTGCCCCAGCGCGGCGCGTGCCTCGGCCCGTTCGGCGCTCGCCTCAGCGTGGCGCCGGGCGGCCTCGTCGCGCTCGCGCACGAGAAGGCCGTAGTCGCGGGCGGCGACGTCGAGCGCCTTGCGCTCGGCCGCCAGCGCCTCGATCTCGGTTTTCAGCGTGGAGAGCCCGTGCTTGCGGCCGGCGGGTCGGTAGAAATCGTCCGCCTCCGCCTTCAGTGCGGCAAGGCCGGAGGCCATGTCGGAAAGGCCCGAACTGGCCGAGAACAGCATGGCGCCAAGCTCGCCCTCGCTCTTGAGGATATCCTCGCCGCCCTTCTCGATGCTCTCGTCGTCGAGCGAGAACATGGTGCGGTAGGCGCTGCGGTCCATGCCGCCGAGGACGGAGGCGAAGAGCGTATCGGGCAGCGGCCGGTCGTCGGCGGAAACAAGCGTTCCCTGGTTGCGCTTGAGGCGGTAGGCCTCGACGGCATCCGCGCCGATGGAAAGCCGCCCGCCGACGCGCATCAGCGGATAAGGATGCAGGAAGCCGTAGGCGCTCGTCTTCTCGATGCCGAAGAGAAGGTCGAGATAGGCGGAAAAGAGCGTCGACTTGCCGGCCTCGTTCGGGCCGTGCACGAGATGGAAATCCGGCTTGCCCGGCCGGGGCGCGCCGAAATCGAGGCTGCGCTCGGTGAACTTGCCGTAGCGGACGAGGTCGAGACGGTCGAGGCGCATGTCAAGCCCCTTCCCGCTCGCCGCCGAGGCGGGCGAGCACGGTGTCGGCCCCCTCGCGCGCAAGGTCGGCGATGAGCGCCTCCTCCGCCGCCTCGTCCGGCACGAGAAGGTGGCGCGCCTCCTTCGGCAATTGCCGCAGGAGATCGGCGAGCGTCTCGCGTAGCTCCTCGCGATAGGCATGGCTGAGGGTGACGTCCTCGTGCATCAGGCGGGAAAGCTCGGAGAGCGGCCCGGTGTCGATCCCTTCGGCGACCGGCGGGGCGGTGACGGCAAGTTCCACCGCCTCGATCCAGCCGGAGCCGAGCGAGGCGGCGATATTCTGCAATTCGGCGAGCAGCAGGTCCTCGTCGCGGCGCAGGCGCCAGGCGAGCGGTGTCGCACCCGCCAGCGTGAGGCGCGCGACAAGCTGGGCGCCGCCGGCCGCGGCAAGCGCGGCGGCAAGCACCGCCTCGGCCCGCTCCTGCATGCCGCGCCAGTCGTCGACGCCGGCAAGGTCCACCGACAACCGCTCGAAGACGGCGACGGCGACCGGGCGCTCCTCGCAGGCGATCGTGCCGTCCTCCTCCACGATGACGAGCGTGATGCCCTTCGGCCCGCTTTCGTTGATGTCGCGCCCCTGCGGGTTGCCGGGCATGACGATCCACGGCCTTTCCAGATGCACGCGGCGCTGATGGATATGGCCGAGCGCCCAGTAATCGAAGCCGTGCGCGGCGAGGTCGGCGACGCTGACGGGCGCGTAAGGATCGTGGCGGCTCGCGCCGGCAAGGCTGGTGTGGAGCAGGCCGATATTGACCGCATCGGCCACCGGCGCGCGGAAGGACGGCAGCAGCGAGGCCGGCGCATGCGCATTGGCGAAGCTGATGCCGTGGACATGGACCTCGCGCCCGTTCGCCAGCGCCCCCGCCCGCACCGGCTTTCCCCGCCCGTCGAAGACATGCACGTTCGGCGGGAAGGTGAGCTCTCGGGTGATCTGCGACTGCGCGTCGTGATTGCCGCGGATGAGGTAGACGCGGATGCCGGCCGCCTCCAGCCGCCGCATCTCGGCCATCAGGAAGAGCGCCGTCGCCATGGAGGTCTGCGACCCGTCGTAGAGATCGCCGGCGATCACAAGCGCGTCGACCGTCTCGGCAAGCGCGATGTCGACGATGCGCTCCAGCGCCGTGCGGGTCGCCCCGCGCACGAGGTCGCCGAGGTCGGCATTGCGGAGGGCCAGGGAGGTGAGCGGCGAATCGAGGTGCAGATCGGCCGTGTGGATGAAGCGGAAAGGCATGGCCGGACAATCGCCCCGGCGCCCCGAAGGGTCAATGCCCGCAGGCCGAAGAGCCGGGTTATGCAGGGTGAAATCATGCCCCCGGAAAAAACCTTCCGGGAAGACGGAAATAACGGCCGGGCGGCTTTACGATGATCGTTCAATATCTATGATCAAATTCTTCGAAAAACGTCACGATCCTTTGACATGGTCCCTCATAATACCTATATTCCACCTCATGAGTAGCACGATAGAAATCTCCCAGGGCATGTTCAAGCTCTACCATCAGGTCAGCCGCCTGGTGAACGAGTGCATGATGGACGAAGGTGTGTCGCTCGCCCGCAGCAAGTTCCTGCTTCTTCTGGAATGTCAGGGCCCGCAACGGTCGACGGATATCGCCTGCGCTCTTGGTTTCGCCCCCCGCACGGTGACGGAAGCGATCGACGGTCTCGAACGTGACAAGCTGGTCAAGCGCGAGCCCGACCCGAAGGACCGCCGTGCCAAGATCGTCTCCATTACGGATATGGGCCGGACCGTCATCTCGGCCGCCCAGCAGCCGCAGCACAAGACGATCGAGGCGATCTTCGCCGTCCTCACCGAGGAACAGAAGCAGCAGCTCAAGGAAATCGTCCGCTGTCTCAGCGAGAAGACCGAGGCGCTGCAGCGGGAAAGAGACAAGAACGCAGGCGCCGACATGGCGCCGACCCGTTCATTGGAAGCCGTCGACTAGCCCCGACGGCAACGCGAACTGGAAAGGCCGGGATCGCAGGATCCCGGCCTTTTGTGTCTTTGGCCGCCCCTCGTCCGGCCTGCCGGCCACCTTCTCCCCGCAGGCGGGGCGAAGGGAACGGGGTGCACCGTTTTCCTCAAGCAATGCCGGTTCGCAGGCCAAGTCCCCTCTCCCCGCTTGCGAGGAGAGGGTTAGGGTGAGGGGCAACCGCCACCGGCTTACATCGCGTTGAGCGGGCCGATGCCGAAGAACAGGGTCTCGCCGGAGGAATCGTCGACACCGTCGTTGTCCGTCACGACGAAGCCGTTGCCGGCGGCGTCGATGGCAAAACCCTCGACCTTGTCGACGACATAGCCTTTGCCGGCCTTGAGGTCCGGGATGAGGTCGCGGACCTCTTCCTTCTTCACCACCGGCAGCTCGCCGCCGAGCTCGGCCGGTTTCAGGTCGGCGAGCGCCACGCGGTAGAGCTTCTTCAGCTTCGCGGCCTTGCCGATCAGGTTGTCGCGCTCGATGATATAGGCGTGATCGCCGTTTGCGGTGATCTCAGAGAGGCCGACCCAGCCTTCCTCCGTCTTGTCGAGCGGATAGCGCACCGCGCCCCACGCCTCGGAAGAGGGCTTGTAGGAGACGAGCTTCACGAAGCCCTTCCCGTCATCGCCCCATTCACGCTGCATGGCCATCCAGAGGACCTGCTCGTCCCCTTCGCCGACGCTGGTGATGCCTTCAAAGCCGAAGCGCTTCTCGCCGGCGCGCAGCTCGACGGGAATGGCGACCTCCTTGTCGATCTCGCCCTTGCCGTTCACATGGATGATGGCATGGGGAACCAGCTTGTCGGCATCGCCCTCGTTGGCGAGCCAGAAGCCGCCCTCGCCGTCCGGCGTCAGGCCTTCGCTGTCGAGCTTCTGGGCGGGGGCGCCGTCGCGGGTGATGCGTAGCGCATCGACGATCTTCGCCGGCTTGGCCGTTGCGTCGATCGTGAAGATCGTCGGCTGCGAAGCGTAGAAGGAATCGTTGACGGCGTAGAGCATGCCCGGCTTGTCCTTGACCGGAGCCAGGCCGGAGAGCGCGCCGAAGCCGATCAGCTCGCCGTCCTTCTCGGTGGAGACGATCTGCGGATAGTTCGCCTCACCCTCCGCGCGCTCGTAGATCATGACATGCGAGCGAGCGCCGCCGTCTTCCACGAGGTCCGTCTCGTTGGCGGTCACCAGCAGGTTGCGGCCGGGGATGGCGACCGCGCCTTCCGGGCCGATGCCCGACGGCAGGAGCTGGAGAAGCTCAGGCTCGGCGCCGGTATCCTTGTAGACGCCGACGACCGAGGCGCGCTCGGACAGCACGAAGAAGAGGTCGTCGTCGCCGAATGTCGCCGCTTCCAGGCCTTCCGGCTCGATGCCCTTCTTGTTGCGCTTGTCGGGATAGTGGCCGATCTTCGCCACTTCCCGCTCGAAGCCGGCACCGTTTTCATAAAGCACCTTGCCTTGCTTGTCGAAGATGGTGAAGCCGCGCGCGCCGCCCTTCCAGTCGCCTTCATTGGCGACGACCAGGCGGTTGTCGTCCAGCCACTTCACGGCGTCGGGCTCGCGGGCGACGTCCTTGACCGCCCCGGTGAACTTCAGCGCGCCGTCCTTCCTGGTATCGACGCCGTCGAGCGAAACGGTGCCGGCGGAGAAGTGCGTCTTCACCGCGCCGGTCTTGCCGTCGATGATGACGATGTGGTTGTTCTCCTGCAGCGTGAAGGCCACTTCGTCGAGGCTGTTGAAGGAGACGAATTCCGGCTCCGGATCGTCACCGGCGACGTCGGCGAGCCCGGTCAGCGTGACGTGCCGGATCGAGCCGCAATCGACGGCGCCGTCCTTGAGCGAGAGGAGAACGAGGTCGCCGGCCGGCATCTGTGGGATGTCGCCGTCATTGACCTCTTCGTCGCGCTCGTTTTCGATGGCGATGGCGGCGAGCGTCTTGTCCTTGTTGAGCGCGATCGAATCTGGCTGGCCGCCGAGATCGCAGGTCGCCTCGACCGCCTTGGTGGCAAGATCGACCTGGGCGAGGATGCCGGAGGGCTTGGTGAAGCTCTCGCGCGTATTGACGGCGACGAGCGCCTTGCCGGCGGCAATGGCCACGGATGTCGGCTCGCCCTCGAGGGCGACGATACCGCCGGCCTTCGGGGCCTTCGCGTCAGTGATGTCGATGAAGCCGATCGCCTTCAGCGGGCTGTCGGAATAGACGAGCGTGTTGCCGTCCTCGCTCGCGGCGATGATCTCGGACGAGGTGGGCGTTGCCTTGTCCTTGCCGTCCGGCAGGTTGTCGGCGACGGCGAAGGATGCGATGCGGTTGAATACGGGCTCGGCGCTGGCGGCGGGCGCCACCGATGCGGCGAGGACCGCGGCGAGCGCGGCGGTAAGCGAACGGGTCTTCATGAAAGCCTCCGGAATCCGGTTTCAAGGAACCCGGCGGTTCTGCGGCCTTCGTGTAACAGCCGCATGACAGGCGGCTCTTTCCTCACGCAATAAAAAGGGGCCCGGAAAACCGGACCCCGATCCTGAAATTCAGGATTTGCGGCGGAGTGGATAACCGCTCTGCCCTGCAGCGCAGCGCGCCATGAATGACACATCAGGCGCTGCACGACGTCGAAACGCCGCGTGATCCCTAAACCGCTTCCGACTTAGGGATCATGCGGCAGGAAGGATCAGCCGTTGACGGCGTCCTTCAGGCCCTTGCCGGCCGAGAACTTCGGCACGTTGCGAGCCGGGATATCGATCTCGGCGCCGGTCGAAAGGTTGCGGCCCTTCGAGGCTTCGCGACGCGATACGGAGAAATTGCCGAAACCGACGAGACGAACGTCGCCACCGTTCTTGAGTTCGCCCTGGATCGTCTCGAAAACGGCGTCGACAGCCGATGCTGCGTCCGTCTTGGAGAGGCCAGACTTCTCGGCGACCGCGGATACGAGTTCATTCTTGTTCATGTTTCCACCCCTTTCTTACGGTTTGAAACGACTCATACAAGTCGGGGGCAGAATACGCATCGCCTTTGGACCCGCAAGAATATTTCGCCGCAATCCCCTGAGAATCCGGGGTTTACACACGTTTTTCAACGAAAAGACCGGCCCGAAGGCCGGTCTTTTGCTTTTCCGCGCCGAAAACGCGGCAATGGAGAGGCGAAGGCTCAGTGCGCGACGGCGCCTGCGCCCTCCTCGGACGATTCGACGGCAGGCACCTTGTCCGCCTCGAGCGAGCCGTCCCATTCGATCGGCTCCGGCTTGTGCAGCAGCGCATGTTCGATGACTTCGCCCATGCGGGAGACCGGGACGATCTCCATGCTGTTCTTCACATTGTCCGGAATATCCGCCAGGTCCTTGGCGTTTTCTTCCGGGATCAGCACCTTCTTGATGCCGCCGCGAAGCGCTGCAAGCAGCTTCTCCTTGAGGCCGCCGATCGGCAGGACCCGGCCGCGCAGCGTCACCTCGCCCGTCATCGCGATATCCTTCGAGACCGGGATGCCGGTCATGATGGAGACGATGGCGGTCGCCATGGCAATGCCGGCCGATGGGCCGTCCTTGGGCGTCGCGCCCTCCGGAACGTGGACGTGGATGTCCGTCTTGTCGAAGCGCGGCGGCTCGATGCCGAAATCGACGGCGCGCGAGCGGACATAGGAGGCCGCCGCCGAGATCGATTCCTTCATCACGTCCTTCAGGTTGCCGGTCACCGTCATGCGGCCCTTGCCACCCGGCAGGCTGACGCCTTCGATGGTGAGCAGCTCGCCGCCGACTTCCGTCCAGGCAAGCCCCGTGACGACGCCGACCTGGTCCTCGCGCTCGGCTTCGCCGTGGCGGAACCGCGGAACGCCGAGGAAGTCGTGGATGTTCTCCGCCGTTACCTCGACCTTCTTCGCCTTGCCCTTGATGATCTCGGTCACCGCCTTGCGGGCGAGCTTCATCAGTTCACGCTCGAAGTTACGAACGCCCGCCTCGCGGGTGTATTGCTGAATGACCGCCATCAGCGCGCCGTCGGTGACCGAGAATTCCTTCGGCTGCAGCGCGTGGTCGCGGATCGCCTTGGGCAAGAGGTGCCTTTTCGCGATTTCCAGCTTCTCCTCTTCCGTGTAGCCGGCGATGCGGATCACTTCCATGCGGTCCATGAGGGGCGCGGGAATGTTCAACGTGTTCGCCGTCGTCACGAACATGACGTTGGACAGGTCGTATTCGACTTCCAGGTAGTGGTCCATGAAGGTCGAGTTCTGTTCCGGATCCAGCACCTCGAGCAGGGCCGAGGACGGGTCGCCGCGGAAGTCCATGCCCATCTTGTCGATCTCGTCGAGCAGGAAGAGCGGGTTGGACTTCTTCGCCTTCTTCATCGACTGGATGACCTTGCCGGGCATCGAGCCGATATAGGTGCGGCGGTGGCCGCGGATTTCGGCCTCGTCACGCACGCCGCCGAGCGCCATGCGGACATATTCGCGGCCGGTCGCCTTGGCGATGGACTTGGCGAGCGAGGTCTTGCCGACGCCCGGAGGACCGACGAGGCACAGGATCGGGCCCTTGA
>CBIMFD010000136.1:0-9182 GCA_966243085.1 uncultured Shinella sp. | reverse complement strand
TGTCGGCAAGCTCGGTGTTCCTGGCGGCCATGGCCGCGCCGATCTCCTTGGAGGCGGCGTTGCGGCGCGACTGCATATCCTGCGCCTTCTGGATGACGGCGCGACGCTTCTCGTCGAGGTCGATCAGCATCCTTGCAAGCGGGCTTGCGCCGCGCTTTGCCAGTGCGGCGTCAAGGGCGTCGGCGTTTTCGCGGATCCATTTGATATCAAGCATCGTCGTTCCAGGCGTTCTGTGGATAAAGCCCACCCCGCCCGGCAGCGACCCGCCGGCAAGGCCTCAATCGACCTCGCCCGGCGTTGCAACAACCTCGTTTTCCGCGTCCTGCGCGTCCGAGGGCTTCGCCCGCTGCCGTTCGATGAGTCGGGCCGTATAGATGGAAATCTCGTAGAGAAGGATGGCCGGCAGCGCAAGGCCGATCTGGGAAACCGGATCGGGCGGCGTCAGCACGGCGGCCACCACGAAGGAGATGACGATGGCGTATTTGCGCTTGTTCGCGAGCGCCTTCGCATCGATGAAGCCCGCGCGCACCAGCAGCGAGGAGATGACCGGAAGCTGGAAGACGAGGCCGAAGGCGAAGATCAGCGACATGATGAGGCTGAGATATTCGGAGACCTTCGGCAGGAGCTGGATCGAGACCTGCCCCTCGCCACCGCCCTGCTCCATCGCCAGGAAGAACCACATGACCATGGGCGTGAAGAAGAAATAGACGAGCGCCGCACCGATCAGGAACAGGATGGGCGAAGCGATGAGGAACGGCAGGAAGGCGGCACGCTCGTTCTTGTAGAGGCCGGGCGCGACGAACTTGTAGATCTGCTGGGCGATGACCGGAAAGGCGATGACCAGCGCGCCGAACATGGCGACCTTGATCTGCGTGAAGAAGAATTCCTGCGGCGCCGTGTAGATGAGCTCGACATTGCGGTGGGAAAGGCCCGCCCAGGAGACGGCCCACTTGAACGGCAGGACGAGCAGGTTGAAGAGCTGCTTTGCGAAGTAGAAGCAGACGAGGAAGGCGACGAAGAACGCGCCCACCGCCCACAGGAGCCGCTGGCGCAACTCGATCAGGTGCTCGATGAGCGGCTGGGGCTTGTCTTCGATATCGCCGCTCATGCGTCGCCTTTCCTGGTCTTCGTCGTCGCGGCCCTGGCGGAGGCGGCCTTTCCGGCGGCCGGCTTGGCAGCGGCCTTCCTGCCCGTTCCGGCCTTCGCTGCTGCCGCCTTCGTCGCCTTGCCGGCCTTGGCGGCGGTTTCAGCGGGCTTCTTCGCCGCGGCCTTGCGGGTCGGGCCCTTCTTCAGCGGCGCGGCGGCGACGGGCTCGGTGGAGGCCGGCACCTGCGCTTCGGACGGAACGGCGGCAGGCGCCGCCGAAACGGTTTCGGCCGGCGTTGCCGCCGCCGTCGTGGTCGAACCCGGCTTGCGCTCCAGATCGGCCTTGATCTCGTTGCCCATCTGGCGCAGCGGATTGACCGCATCGCGGATCGAATTCAACGGATTGAGCTTCTGGGCCTCGCCGAGCGTCTTGCGCACGTCGTCGAGATCGGCTTCGCGCAACGCTTCGTCGAACTGCTGGCGGAAATCACTCGCCATGCCGCGCATCTTGGTCACCATACGGCCGAAAGTGCGCAACATCTGCGGCAGATCCTTCGGACCCACCACGATGATCAATACGACGGCGATGACGAGTATTTCGGTCCAGCCGACATCAAGCATAGGGTATCGTCCTCATAGGCCGTGAAGCGTCGCCGGCGGCAGCGCGCCCTCGCGCGTCACGAATGACGCGCGGCGCCGTTCTGCCGGTCACTTGACCTCGTCGGCCTTGTGATCGACGGTCTTGGCCTGCTCGGCGGCGTTGTCCTCGTCGGACATGCCCTTCTTGAAACTTTTGATGCCCTTGGCGACATCGCCCATCAGTTCCGGAATCTTGCCGCGGCCAAACAGCAGCAGCACCACCACCAGAACGATCAGCCAATGCCAGATGCTGAAAGAACCCATGTCTTAACTCCCTTTCGGACAGAACCCCGATGTAAGACGTTCAACCGTCTTTTTCAAACAGTAGTATGTTTCGCTGGTTAGCCGAAAGCGTGGCGCTGCGCAATCGGCCCGGCGACAGTTGCCGCCAGCGCCATGCTTATTCCCCATCTCCTCCGCCCGGCGTCAGGAGACCCAGTTCCTCCAGGTCGAGCTGGGTGATCGGGTCCTCGTCCTCCGCAAGCTCGTTCTCGCCGAGCGGCAGCGGAACCTGAAAATTGGCGGGAATCCGGCCCGAAAGCAGCCCCGCGCCCTTCAATTCGTCAAGTCCGGGCAGGTCGCGCAGCTCTTCGAGACCGAAATGATCGAGAAAATCCCGCGTCGTGCCGAAGGTCACCGGCCGCCCCGGCGAGCGCCGGCGGCCGCGAAACCGGACCCAGCCCGCCTCCATCAGCACATCCAGCGTGCCCTTGGAGGTCTGTACGCCGCGAATATCCTCGATCTCGGCGCGCGTCACCGGTTGGTGATAGGCGATAATGGACAGCACTTCGAGCGCGGCACGCGACAATTTGCGCACCTCGGTTTCGTCCGTACGGATGACGAAGGACATGTCCGGCGCCGTGCGGAAGGCCCAGGAATCGCCCACCTGCACGAGATTGACGCCACGCCCGGCATAAAATCCTTTCAGCGCGCGCATGACATGCTGCACGTCCACCCCGCGCGGCAGACGTTCGGCGATATAGGCTTCGGAGACCGGGCCGGCGGAGGCGAAGACCAGCGCCTCGGCGATGCGGCCCGCCTCGTGCAGCCGGCGCGGATCGACGACCGTGCCCTCTTGCGCCATGACCTCGGGCCCCTCCTCGTCCTCAGTCACGCGGGGCGCTCCCTTCGTCGCCGTCTTCACCGGCCTTCGGGCCGCGGCGCAGGTAGATCGGCTGGAACACGCCGTCCTGCCTCAGTTCGAGCCGCCCTTCCCGGACGAGTTCGAGCGTCGCCGCGAAGGCGCTGGCGATGGCCGTGGTGCGTTCGGTTGGATCGCTGAGATAGCGCAGCATGAAATGGTCGAGCGCCGTCCAGTCCTCCTCCACCGTGCCGACGAGCAGTTGCAGGAGTTCGCGCGCATCGGCGAGCGACCAGACGTTGCGCTTCTCGATGGTGACCTGGGTGATGGCGTGGCGCTGGCGCAGGGATGCGTAGGCGCTCAGGAGGTCGTAGAGCGAGGCCTCGAAGGCCGAGCGGCGCTCGGTGACGATGTGCTCGGGCATGCCGCGGGCGAAGACGTCGCGGCCAAGCCGGTTGCGGTTGATGAGGCGCGTCGCGGCATCGCGCATCGCCTCCAGCCGCTTGAGGCGGAAGGCGAGGCTCGCCGCCATCTCCTCACCGGACGGGCCATCGTCCTTCGCCTGCTTCGGGATGAGCAGGCGCGATTTCAGATAGGCAAGCCACGCCGCCATGACGAGGTAGTCGGCGGCAAGCTCGATGCGGATCTTTCGCGCACGGTCGATGAAGGCGAGATATTGCTCGGCGAGCGCCAGAACGGAGATGCGGGTAAGGTCCACCTTCTGCGTGCGGGCAAGATGCAGGAGAAGGTCGAGCGGGCCTTCAAAACCGGCAAGGTCGACGACCAGGCTTTCCTCGGAAAGGCCCCGCCCCTCGGCGGCGTCCTGCCACAGGTCGTCCATCGGCGCATCCGCGCCGCGCGCCTTCTTCTGTGGCTTGCCTCCCGTTGCCTGCACGTTTCTCCCTCTGCCTGCCCGTCAGGCCACCGCGATCATCGCGTTGAACTCTTCGCGCAGCGCATGCTCGTCCGCCCCGTCCGGCGCGCGGAAGCCCGCACGCACCGCATTGGCGCGCCTGAGGCTCTCGCCGGCGAGCGGCGGGACGTTTTCCGTCACCGCGATCATTTCGTCCATGATGCCATGGCAATGCAACACCATGTCGAGCCCCGCGGCGACGATTCCCCGGGTTCTTTCGGCAATATCGCCCTTGAGGGCGTTCATCGACACGTCGTCGGACATCAGGAGCCCGTCGAAGCCCATATGGCCGCGGATGATCTCGCGCACCACCGTCGGCGAGGTGGTCGCCGGATTGTCGGGGTCGATGGCGGTGTAGACGATATGGGCGGACATCGCCATCAGTTCGTCCCTCATGCGGCGGAAGGGCACGAAGTCGCAGGCCTCCAGCTCCTCCCGGCCGGCATGGACGACCGGCAGGTCGTGATGGGAATCGACCATGGTGCGGCCGTGGCCGGGCATGTGCTTCATGACGGGAAGCAGGCCGCCGGCCTTTAGCCCTTCGGCCGCCGCCTTGCCCATCACCGAGACGATCCCCGGCTCCTGCCCGTACGCGCGGTTGCCGATGACGTCGTGCACACCCGGCACGGCGACGTCGAGCACCGGCAGGCAATCGACATTGATGCCGAGGCGGAGGAGATCGAAGGCATGCAGGCGCGACATCAGCCAGGCGGCGCGCAGGCCCTTCTCCTCGTCCGCCCGATAGATGGCGCCGAGCGCGGCGGCGTTCGGATACTGCTGGACATGGGGCGGCTTGATGCGCTGGACGCGCCCGCCCTCCTGGTCGATCAGCACCGGGATGTCGGCGCCGCCGCCGATGCAGTCGCGCATTTCGGCGGTGAGGCCGGCGACCTGCGCCGGCTCGCCGATATTGCGGCCGAAGAGGATGAAGCCCCACGGCCGCTCGCTGCGGAAGAAGGCCTTTTCGTCGGCGGTAAGGCTCAGGCCCTTGCAGCCCGAAATGAAGGATTTCGATTCGCTCATGTCCGCAATCTTAGAGGGTCGGAGGGAAAAGATGAACGCCGCACCCGGAATCGAAGAGGCGCGGACCGGCCGCGCCTCTTTCCGGTTTCAGCCCGGTTCTCAGCGAGTGACGAGGCAGCTTCCGCCCACGCCCCTGTAGCGTTCGCAAAGGGCGATGGCCTCTTCGCGCGAGCCCGCGGGGATGCGGACGCGGAAATAGGTGCCCTTGTTGGCGATCTCCGCCTTCTGGATATCGACGCCATGGCCGCCGAGAACACCGGAGAATTTCCTGGAAAGCGCTGCGTATGCCTTCTGCGCTTCAGCTTCCGAGGGAAGCGAGGCGATCTGCATGACGTAGCTGCCGGGTGCGACGGCCGCGACCTGCGTTTGCTCGGCCTGCGTTTCCTCGACCTTCTGACGGCCCGTTTCCGTCACGGTGCCGACGACGTTGACCGGCTGGTCGGCCGGGCGGGTTTCCGGAACCGGAGTGTCATCCGCAGCGGCCGTGGCTGCGGCGCCGATGGTCGTCGTCTTGACGGTGCGGACGGGCGCGGTGTCTTCAACCTCCGCACTGGCGGCCTCGGCGAGCGCCGAGCGCGGGCGGGCTTCCGCCGATGCCTGCTCGGTACGCAGCGACGCATCCGCATCGACCGTCGCGGACGCCTCGCCCGAGGCCTGGCCGGTCGTCGCGGTCGCCTTGGCGTCCAGGCTCGCGGTTTCGGTCGCCGGCTCGGTGACGGTATCCTCGCGGGCGACGAGCGTGCCGTCCGGCTTGACGATCATCGTCTTGACCCTGCGCGGCGAAACGAGCGGCTTGTTACCGGTATCGGCATTCGCCGTCACCGGCTCGTCGACGCCCGGCAGCAGGCGGCTTTCGTCTTCGGAGGCCTGCGCCACATCGTCGCCGTCGTCGGGCAGCGCTTCGGGCATCAGCGTGCGCTGCACGACGTCGACCGGCTCTTCGCGCGTGGTGACGAGCTGTTCCTGCTGAGGGCTCGTGACATTGTCGCCGGCAACCCTGTCATAGACAGCCTTGTCCTGGTTGGGGACGGTCTTGCCGCCCTTTTCCTCGGGCACGACCTTGATCGGATCCTTGTCGGCAAGAATGATGCGCGGCTCATCGGAGGCGGCCGAACCGCCCAGCGAGGACCAGGCGTAGACCGCACCACCGCCGACCAGGAGGAGACCGGCGAGGGATGCGGCGATCAACATGCCGCGGCGCGGGCGGGTCTGCGTGTCGTCGTAACCGTCGCCGCCATAAAGACCGTTCGCCTGGCCCGGATCGACCGGGATCGCCATGCGCTCCGGCTGGTTCAGCGAGCGACGGAAATCCTCTTCCAGCGCCCGCTCGAAATCGTCCACGTCGTTGATCTGCGCGGCAGGCTGGGTGGCAGCGGCAACGTCCGCCGGGAAACCCCCGCCCTGCGCCGGCTTGGCGGCGGGCTCGGTGAAGAGCTGCGCCATTTCGGCGTCGATGTCGAAATCATAGTCCTGCTGATAGACCGGCGGCTTTTCCTTCTCGATGACGGGAAGCTGCGGCACGTCCAGTTCGGTGACGGGGGCAACACCCACGTCGGTCTCGGCGATCATCGAGGGATCGAAGGGCAATACGCCATCGGCGCCCGCGCTTGCCGCCTGGGGGGCCGTATAGGCGGCCACTGGCACGGCGACGGCCGGCTCCCGGCGGACGGGCGTCTCGACCTCAGCCGGTTGGACGGGCCTTGCGATCTCGGCCTTTACCGGCACGGGCTTCGGCTCGTCCTTTGCCCGCTCGTCCAGCGAGAAATCGGAAAGGTCGAGCTCGATATCGGAGAGATCGAACTCCATCGTGTCGAAATCGAGTTCCGGCTCGCGAACGGCCGGCGTCGGGAGCACGAAGGGCTCGCTGCGCGTTTCGGCAATCGGCCTTTCCACCACACGGGCGGCTTCCTGAGGGGTTCCGGCCGCGGGCTCGCGATGGACGACAGGCGTCGCGCGGCTGAACAGGGCCGCGGTGTTGGCAGGCGTGCTGCGCGGGGTTACGGGCGCTGCGTCGGCGACGGTCTCGGCGAACGGCGAACGGCTTTCCGGCACGGGGTAGCGCTCCACCTCGGCAAGCAGATCGTCGTGATCGTAGTTGTCACCCTTCTCGACCGACTGGACCCGATAGTCCGGCGCCGTCTCGAAGACGCGGTCGTGGGCTTCCGCCTGCCATTGCGTCTCCGCCTCGGCGACTGCATGGGCGCGATCCTCACGCGTTTCAAACGGCATTTCCGAAACGAATTTCGGCTCCTCGCCGGCATAGGTCGGCTCCACCGAGAAGGCGGCGGCGCCGGAAGCCGGCGTTTCCGCCCAATTGCCGAAATCGGGTTTCGCAGGGGTTTCCTCGGCGGCAGGAAGCGGTTCGTCGAATGCCGCCTCGGCGGCGATCTCGTCGGCAAAGCCGTCGCCGATCGACAGTTCCAGCTCGCGCTCCAGGCCGAAGCCCATGTCGTCTTCGTAGGCGGGCTCATCCGTCACCGGCTGGAGACCAAGGAAGGTCGGCTGCGACGCATTCTGCCCGAGATGCTCTTCGGCCCGGAAGTCGGCAACCGGCTCCTGATGCGGCGTTTCCTCGAAACGCGGCTCGAAACGGTCGGCGAACTGCAGGCCGGCATGAACGACCGGTTCGGCTTCGACCGCCGGCACCTCATGGACGGAGGCTTCCAGCTCGTCCGCAAGGAACAGCGACGGGTCCTCGGTTTCTACGGGCTCGGAAAGCTCGGTGAAGGACGGCTCCGGCTGATGATAGGCGTCTGCCGGAATGTCGCGCGCCGGCGCCTCGTCGACGACGGCGGCCTGGTCCTCGGCAGCCGGAAGCGGCTCCTCGAAAACGGGTTCGATATGGCGCGGCAAGTGCTCGGCGGCGACCGGCTCCGGGACGACCCGCGCCGGCGCATCATATTGCTCGAAGGCGCGCATCAGCTCGTCTTCGAGGGCGAGAACGGGGTTTTCCTGGCGGGACGGCGCCTGGCGGGCGGCGGAGAAGGCCGCATCCGCGCCCTCGACGGGGCGCGGGTCGAAGTTGACGAGACGGGCAAGCTCGCTCAACGGATCATCGTCTGCCAAGAGGTCCGTGTCAGCGGTTCCGCTTCGCGCGAAGTTCTTGTCTGCCATACTGCTTCCCACTCACAAGCTACAAAAACGCGTCTGCCAGCTTATTGTGGGCAAATGGTGACGTCAGCGCATTTCATCCGGTGCTGCCGTGCCTGTAATGGACAGGCCCGACTTAAGAACAGATGCGACAGCGTGCACCAGCCCAAGTCTGGCGATGCTCAATTCTCTATTTTTATCGTTAACAAACCGTAATTCCGGCTGTTCCTTACCTTTGTTCCAGTGCGCGTGGAAGGCGCTGGCAAGATCATAGAGGTAAAACGCGATACGATGAGGCTCATGCGCCAGTGCAGCGCCTTCGACGACACGGGGATATTCTGCCAGTTTCGCAAGAAGGTGCAACTCGCTCGGATCGGCGATATTGCCGGCAATCGCGCCAGCAAGGTCGAGCGAGGCGATGTCGAGGCCCGGGAAGGCCTCGCCCGCCTGCCGGAACACCGACATGCAGCGCGCATGGGCATACTGCACGTAGAATACCGGGTTGTCCTTGGACTGCTCGGTCACCTTGGCGAAGTCGAAGTCGAGCGGCTCGCTGTTCTTGCGGTAGAGCATCATGAAGCGCACCGGGTCGCGGCCGACTTCCTCGACCACGTCGCGCAGCGTGACGAAGTCGCCGGAGCGCTTCGACATCTTGACCGGCTCGCCGTCGCGGTAGAGCTTGACGAGCTGGCAAAGGAGAACCGTCAGCTTGGCCTTACCTTCCGAAACCGCGCGCGCCACGGCCTCCAGGCGCTTGACGTAGCCGCCGTGGTCGGCGCCGAGCACGTAGATCATCTCGTCGAAGCCGCGGTCGAACTTGTCCTTGAAGTAGGCGACGTCGGCGGCGAAATAAGTGTAGGAACCGTCCGACTTGATCAGCGGGCGGTCGATGTCGTCGCCCACTTCCGTCGAACGGAACAGCGTCTGCTCGCGGTCTTCCCAGTCTTCCGGGAGCTGTCCCTTCGGCGGCGGCAGCACGCCCTTGTAGACATGGCCCTTGAAGGTCAGGTCGTTGATGGCGGTGCGGATCGGCGCGCCGTTGCCGGCATGCAGCGAACGCTCGGAATAGAACACCTCATGCGTGACGTTGAGCGCGGCCAGATCCTCGCGGATCATCGCCATCATCATCTCGATGGCCTTTTCCTTGACGATCGGCATCCACTGGTGCTCGGGCATGGCGCGCAGCGTCGTACCGTATTCGTCCGCCAGCGCCTCGCCGACAGGAACGAGATAGTCGCCCGGATAGAGGCCCGACGGGATCTCGCCGATCGCCTCGCCCAATGCCTGGCGGTAGCGCAGGAAGGCGGAACGGGCGAGCACGTCGATCTGCGCGCCCGCATCGTTGATGTA
>CBIMFD010000135.1:0-9416 GCA_966243085.1 uncultured Shinella sp. | reverse complement strand
AAGACTACCGCGCCGACTACACGCGCTACTATGAAGCCTGCAAGCACGACAATTCGCCGAAGATGCGCGACCCCAATCCGGTCGTCTTCCTCGTGCCGGGCGTCGGCATGCTCTCCTTCGCCAAGGACAAGGCGACCGCGCGCATTGCCGGCGAGTTCTACGTCAACGCCATCAACGTGATGCGCGGCGCGTCCACGGTCTCCGAATATCAGGGCCTGCCCGAGCAGGAGGCCTTCGATATCGAATACTGGCTGCTGGAGGAGGCGAAGCTCCAGCGCATGCCGAAGCCGAAGAGCCTTGCCGGCCGCGTCGCCCTCATCACCGGCGGGGCCGGCGGCATCGGCCGCGCGACGGCCGAGCGGCTGGCGGGCGAGGGCGCCTGCGTGGTGCTCGCCGATATCGACGCCGATGCGCTGGGCGAGGTTGGTTCGGATTTCGCGAAGAAATACAGCGCCGACGCGGTGCGCACCGTCCAGCTCAACGTGACGGACGAGGCCGGCGTGATCGCCGCCTTCGCTGAAGCCTGTATCGAGTTCGGCGGCGTCGATATCCTCGTCTCCAATGCCGGTATCGCCTCTTCGGCGCCCGTCGAAAGCACCGAGCTTTCGATGTGGAACAAGAACATGGACATTCTGGCGACCGGCTATTTCCTCGTCTCGCGCGAGGCGTTTCGACTCTTCCGTCGTCAGAATATCGGCGGCAACGTGGTCTTCGTCGCCTCCAAGAACGGCCTTGCCTCCTCGCCGAACGCCTCGGCCTATTGCACGGCCAAGGCCGCCGAGATCCACCTTGCGCGCTGCCTTGCGCTTGAAGGGGCCGAAGCGGGCATCCGCGTCAACACGGTCAATCCCGATGCGGTGCTGCGCGGCTCGAAGATCTGGGGCGGCGAGTGGCGCGAACAGCGCGCCGCCTCCTCCAAGATCGAGGTGAGCGAGCTGGAGGAGTATTACCGCAAGCGTTCGATGCTCAAGCTCAACGTCTTCCCGGAGGACATCGCCGAGGCCATCTATTTCCTCGCTTCCGACCTTTCGGCGAAGTCGACGGGCAATATCATCAACGTGGATGCCGGCAACGCGCAGAGTTTTCCGCGCTGATCAGGGAGGCTGGAAATGGCTGAGTTCAAGATCGCGGCGGATGTGATCGTCGCGGAAAACGACAAGCGGGCCGAGGCGCTGCGGGAGGACTACGACGCGCTCGGCGCCAATCTGGCCCGCCGCGGCATCGACATCGAGGCCGTCACGGCGAAGGTGGAGAAATTCTTCGTCGCCGTTCCCTCCTGGGGCGTCGGCACGGGCGGCACGCGCTTCGCGCGCTTTCCCGGCACCGGCGAGCCGCGCGGCATCTTCGACAAGCTGGACGACTGCTCGGTCATCCACCAGTTGACGCGGGCGACGCCGACCGTCTCCCTGCATATTCCGTGGGACAAGGTCGACCCGAAGGAACTGAAGGCGAAGGGCGACGCACTCGGCCTCGGCTTCGACGCGATGAACTCCAACACGTTCTCCGACGCGCCCGGCCAGGCGCATTCCTACAAATACGGTTCGCTCAGCCATACGGACGCGGCAACGCGCGCCCAGGCGGTCGAGCACAATCTGGAATGCATCGAGATCGGCAGGGCCATCGGCTCGAAGGCGCTGACAGTCTGGGTCGGCGACGGCTCCAACTTCCCCGGCCAGAGCAATTTCACCAGGGCGTTCGAGCGCTACCTTGCTGCGATGGCGGAGATCTATAAGGCGCTGCCGGACGACTGGAAGCTCTTCTCCGAGCACAAGATGTACGAGCCGGCCTTCTATTCGACGGTCGTGCAGGACTGGGGCACGAACTATCTCATCGCCCAGACGCTGGGGCCGAAGGCCCAGTGCCTCGTCGATCTCGGCCATCACGCGCCGAACACCAATATCGAGATGATCGTCGCCCGGCTCATCCAGTTCGGCAAGCTCGGCGGCTTCCATTTCAACGATTCCAAATACGGCGACGACGACCTCGACGCCGGCGCCATCGAGCCCTACCGCCTGTTCCTCGTCTTCAACGAGCTGGTGGATGCGGAGGAGCGCGGCGCCAAGGACTTCCACCCGGCGCATATGATCGACCAGTCGCACAATGTCACCGACCCGATCGAGAGTCTGATCAACAGCGCGAACGAAATCCGCCGCGCCTATGCGCAGGCGCTTCTCGTCGACCGCAAGGCGCTCGAAGGCTACCAGGACGGCAACGACGCCCTGATGGCGACCGAGACGCTGAAGCGCGCCTATCGCACCGACGTCGAGCCGATCCTCGCCGAGGCCCGTCGCCGGGCGGGCGGGGCCATCGACCCGGTCGCCGCCTATCGCGCGAGCGGCTATCGAAAGAAGGTCGCGGCCGAGCGTCCGGCCTCTGCCGCCGGCGGTGGCGGCATTATCTGAGCCGCCCCGGCAGGAGGAGGCTCACGCCTCCTTCTTATTGCGGAAGCTGGCGTTGCCGAGGCCGGTGCCGATGGTGACGGCGGCCCAGCGTTCCGTGTCGGCCATGCGCGGGGCTTCCGAAAGACCCTGCACGACCGCGTCATTGTGCATGATGACGAAGGTGGGCTCGCCGCAGATGTCGGGGATCGCCTTGCGCAGCGCCTCGGGCAGATTGAAATGGGTGCTTTCCCAGTTGCCGCCCGGCAGGTTCTGCCCGCCGCGGGCAATCGATCCGTCCGCCGCGATCACCCCCGGGCAGCCGATGCCGATCACGGGCGCCAGCGTCAGCTTGGCCTTTTCCGCCTTGGCGATCAGCGTTTCGATCATCTCGACGAGATATTCGATGGTGGCCGTGCGCTTCGGCTCGTCGTCGGCATGGCGCCAGAGCTCGGATTTCCAGACCTTCGCCTTGGAAAAATCCGGCTTGTCGTCGAGGTTGAGCTTGATGACGCCGGCGCGGATGTTCGTGCCGCCGATATCGACGGCGAGGATGGCGTCGTGCCCCTTCAGCATCCAGGAGGGAATGAGGTGGACGGCGCCGAGGAGACCGGCCTCGTCGGGATGGTGGCCGATCGGCACGAGTTCCACCTTCATGCCCTCGGCGCGGAGGAGAAGCTGGGTGCGCGCCATCGCCATCAGCCCGGCCTTGCTGTCGCTGAAGCCGCCGCCGACCACGATCCGGCGCGTTCCCTTCCAGACATCCTCGTCGAGGTAGCGAAGGAGAATGCCGGCGAGCGCCGCCGCGAAATCGTCGATGGCCGCGCGGATGAGCGCCGCCGCCTCGCTCTCCGCATCCTTCAGCAATCCGTCGATGTCCTTCTTGGAAAGGTCGTCCGTCGCTGTCTCGCCGAGGGGGTCGGGCCCGCCCGCGCGCACCCGCTTGCGCCATCCGTCGAGGGCATCGCGGAAGGCGGTCTTGTTGGCGCGGTCGCCGATGAAGCCGGTCTTGTCGCGCAGTTCCAGATTGTAGCTGGCGACCTCCGCCTTCGGCAGGTCGCCGGCGCCATGGGCGACCGGCGCGCCGGTCTCCTCGTCCTGTTTCACTTGCGCTTTCCGCTGTTCGCTGCCCATGCCGGCTCCCTTGACGATGCGGATTGGAAAATGCGGGGAACGGAAAGTTGTTCCTGCTTCCGCCCTTGCCGGCGGGCGATTGCGGCCTAATTGCAGGTGTCATGCAAGACGACGACGAACAATTGCAGCCGTCCGATGTCGCCATCCGTCATCTGGTCCGCCGCCTGCTCGACGAGCCGGACCGCTGGGCGCTCTTCCTTGATATCGACGGCACGCTGATCGACCTTGCGGTGACGCCGGACGCCATCCAGGTGCCGCTGTCGCTGTCGGCGAACCTTGCGGCTGTCTCCTCCCGGCTCGGCGGGGCGCTTGCGCTGGTGACGGGGCGTAGCCTTGCCTATGCGGATGAGCTGTTCTCCCCCGCCCGCTTTCCCATCGCCGGCCTGCACGGCGCGGAACTGCGCACCGTCGACGGCGAAACGACCGTCGCGCGCGCCACACCCGCCTTTGCGGAATTGAAGCGCCGGCTGGCGGAGGAGACCGCCTGGATGGAGGGCGTGCTGATCGAGGACAAGGGCGCCGCCGTCGCCGCGCATTACCGGCTGGCGCCGGCCCTTGATACGGCGCTGGAGAAGATCATGCGGGACTTCGCCGAGAAGGTGGGGCCGGACTGGACGCTGCAGCCCGGCAAGATGGTCTTCGAGGTGCGTCCCTCCCGCGCCAGCAAGGGCGATGCGGTCGCCTCCTTCCTGGAGCAGGCGCCTTTCGCCGGCCGCCTTCCCATCGCCGTCGGCGACGACCTGACGGACGAGTCGATGTTCGCGCTCGCCAATGCGCGGGGCGGCCAGTCGATCCGCGTCGGCTCGCTGTCGCATGCCACCTGTGCACTCGCCCGTGCGTCCTCGCCCTCCGTCATCCGCGCAGCGCTCGCCGCCGTCGCTGCGGGTGCTCCGGCGGCCTCCGATATCCCGGCGGCGCGCTAGCTTTTCTCGGGGTCGTTCCACAGGGAAACGAGCGGGCCGGCGGAGCCGTAGACCGGGTCGCTGCCGGGCAGCGGCAGCGCGGCGATGATCTTCAGTTCGCCGGGCGTTGCCGCCGCCGTCTCGATATCGGCATGCTGGCCGGGCGGATAGCCGCCGACGACGAGGAAGTCGCCGCTCGCCGAAATGCACTTGTGGCCGGTGCCGGCCGGAAGGACGAGGCAATCGCCGGCCGCAACGTCAAGGCTCGCGCCTGCCGGCCCGCCGATGAGGAGTTCGGCCTTGCCCTCGGCGATGCCGAGCACTTCATGCGCGCCGACATGATAATGCTGGTAGGAGAAGACGCCGTTACGCCACACGCCCTCCCAGCCCGAATCGTAGAAAAGGCTCTCGAAGGCGTGTGCCCGGTCATCGACCTCAGGGCCAAGGACCCCGCGATAGACGAGCACCGGCAGGAAGGGATGGTTGGGCACCCATTCGCTTGCCCGAAAGAACAGCGTTTCCGGCTGCCGTACCGTGATGTCGCCTGCCGAGGTCATGGAATTCTTCCCGGATTTCGCTGGAAAAGAAATTCCGTAGATGCGTGTTTGTTCCCGCGGAACATTCCTTCACGATCGCGGTTTCTCTTCCGTCTTGAAGGGAGGACGAAATGGAAGAGGTTTCCAATATCCAGTTGCATTTCGACGTTCTGAGTTGCCGGGCGCTTCTGTCCTGCGAGGGCAAGGACTATGTCCTGCCGGATACCTATCCGAATCGCGACGCCGCGCGGACGGCCGCACAGAAGTTCGCCTGGGAAAGACTGGGGCTGAACAGCCGGCGTTCCGGCAAGCCGTCGGACATCGCCATTTGGCTGCGCTAGCATAGTGCCTTGCAACGGATGCGAAACTCCGTAAACCTCGGACACGGATAAACGGAGGTCTGGCGTGAGCGTCGCATTCGTCAAGGAAGAGAGCGCCGAAACGGCGGCGGAAACCCAATTGCCGGACCGCCCCGTTTCTCTGCATCCCAATCTCGTCACCGAAACGGGCCTGAAGGCGCTGGAACGCGAGCTGCAGGCCGCGCGCGAAGCCTTCGAGGCGGCGAACGCCGTCGAGGACGTCAACGAGCGGCGCCGGCAGACGGCCGGTCCGGCGCGGGACCTTCGCTATTTCTCCGAGCGGCTGCGCACCGCCCAGCCGATGCCGCCGCCGGCCGACAACGAGACGGTCGCCTTCGGCAGCACCGTCACCTTCAGCCGCGACGACGGCCGCGTGCAGACCTACCGCATCGTCGGCGAGGACGAGGCCGACCCCAAGGCGGGCTCCATCTCCTACGTCTCTCCGGTCGCAAGGCTTCTTCTGGGCAAGGCCGTCGGCGACCTCGTCGCCATCGGCGAGCAGGAGCTCGAGGTGATGAAGATCGCCTGAAACGAGAAGGCCGGCTTTCGCCGGCCTTCCTATGCTCAGAAGCTGACGGCGCGGTCGCCGTCCTCGTCCTGGATACGGGTCGGCAGGCCGATCCGGTTCAGAAGGTTGATGAAGGGCTTCGGCGGCAATTCCTCAACGTTCGCCATCTTCTTCGCGTCCCATTCGCCGGTGGCGACGAGCATCGCGGCGGCGACCGGCGGAACGCCGGCGGTGTAGGAAATGCCCTGCGAGCCGACTTCCTCATAGGCTTCCTTGTGGTCGGCCACGTTGTAGATGAAGACGGTCTTCTCCTTGCCGTCCTTCAGGCCCTTCACGTAGTCGCCGATGCAGGTCTTGCCCTCGTAGCCAGGGGCGAGCGAAGCCGGATCCGGCAGCACGGCCTTGACGACCTTGAGCGGCACGACTTCGAGGCCCTCGGCCGTCTTGACCGGCTGCTCGGAGAGCAGGCCGAGGTTCTTCAGCACAGTGAAGACGTTGATGTAGTGGTCGCCGAAGCCCATCCAGAAGCGCACGTTCGCGCCGTCCATGTTCTTGGCGAGCGAATGCACCTCGTCGTGACCGCAGAGATAGGCGCGGCGCGTGCCGACGACCGGCAGGTCGTAATCCTTGCCGATCTCGAACATCTTGTTGGTCTGCCATCCGCCGTTCTGCCAGGAATAGACGACGCCGGTGAACTCACGGAAGTTTATTTCCGGGTCGAAGTTCGTGGCGAAATACTTGCCGTGGCTGCCGGCATTGATGTCGACGATGTCGACGTCCGTCACCTTGTCGAGATATTCGTCCTTGGCGAGCTTGGCATAGGCGTTGACGACGCCCGGGTCGAAGCCGGCGCCGAGGATGGCGGTGATGCCCTTCTCCTCGCATTCGGCCGCGCGCTTCCACTCGTAGTTCCCGTACCACGGCGGCGTCTCGCAGATCTTGCCCGGCTCTTCGTGGATCGCCGTGTCGATATAGGCGACGCCCGCGTCCATGCAGGCGCGCAGCACCGACATGTTGAGGAAGGCGGTGCCGACATTGATGACGATCTCGGATTTCGTCGACGCGATGAGCGCCTTGGTGGCCTCGATGTCGAGCGCATCCAGCGCATGGCCTTCGATGACGCCCTTCTGCTTCATCGCATTCTTCTCATGGACCGACGCGATGATCTTGTCGCACTTCGCCTTGGTGCGCGAAGCGATATGGATGTCGCCGAGCACGTCGTTGTTCTGGGCGCATTTGTGCGCCACGACCTGTGCAACGCCGCCGGCGCCGATGATGAGCACGTTTTTCTTCATGTCCCGGAATAGCTCCTTCTGGGTTGGATAGGGGGATCAGGAAAGGCTTGTCTCGTAGTCCGCATAGGAAAATTCGCGGACGGTGCGGATGTTTCCGTCGAGCTCGCGGATGGCGATGGCCGGCATCTTCACGCCGTTGAACCAGTTCTTCTTGACCATCGTGTAGCCGGCCGCATCCTGGATGGAGATGCGGTCGCCGACCTTCAGTTCCTTCTCGAAATCGAACTCGCCGAAGATATCGCCGGCAAGGCACGACTTGCCGCAGACCATGTAGCGGTGCGGCCCTGTATTGGGCGAGAGCTTGGCATTCTCCCGGTAGATCAGGAGGTCCAGCATGTGCGCCTCGATGGAGCTGTCGACGACGGCGAGGTGCTTGCCGTTGTCGAGAAGGTCGAGCACCGTCGTCTCCAGCGTCGTCGACTTCGTGATCGAGGCTTCGCCCGGCTCAAGGTAAACCTGCACGCCGTACTCGCCGGCAAAGCGCTTCAGCCGCTCGGCGAATTTTTCGAGCGGATAGTTTTCGCCCGTGAAGTGGATGCCGCCGCCAAGACTCACCCATTCGGCCTTCTTCAGGAGGGGAGCGAATTTCTCCTCGATTACGCCGAGCATGCGATCGAAGAGGTCGAAATCGCCGTTCTCGCAATTGTTATGGATCATGAAGCCGGAGATGCGGTCCATCACCGGCTCGACCTTTTTCACGTCCCATTCTCCGAGCCGCGAGAAGGGGCGGGCGGGGTCGGCAAGGTCGAAGCTGGAGGACGAGATGCCGGGATTGAGGCGAAGGCCCCGCACGATGCCGGCCGCCCTGTCGGCGAAACGGTCGAGCTGGCCGATCGAGTTGAAGATGATCTTGTCGGCGTGGCTGACGACCTCGTCGATCTCGTAGTCGGCATAGGCGACGGAATAGGCATGCGTCTCCTTGCCGAAGCGCTCGTGGCCGAGGCGCACCTCGTTGAGTGAGGAGGAGGTGGTGCCGTCCATGTAGTCGCGCATGAAATCGAAGACCGACCAGGTGGCGAAGCATTTCAGTGCCAGGAGCGCCCTGGCGCCGGAAAGTTCGCGCAGGCGCGCGACCTTCTCCATGTTGATGAGGAGTTTCGACTTGTCGATCAGATAGTAGGGCGTCGTCAGGGACATGGGGACCTGTCTTCCGTGGAGAGTGGCAATACGAAAACGCCGCGCGCACGGAAGGCATCGGCCCTCCGCTACGCGGGGTCACGGATTGAAAAACCGGATGTTACGGTATCGTCGTGCGGACACGGCGGTGCGACAGCGCCTTGGCGCGGTGCCGTGCCGGCAGGAGAGCGGGCAGGCGCGGCGTCTTCACCGGCCGCGAGGGACCGGTGGGCGCAACGGCGTAAAAGCCAGATCGTGCCGCGATGGCACGCATCGAAAAGCGTTCTTCCGTTCGGGGGGCATCGACCGAGCCCATCCCCGATTGGAAGAGGGCGTCGCAAGACATGGCGTCCTCCCCAACCAGCAGATGAAACCTGCACTAAGTGGGGCGCTCTCTAGCACGGGCGCGCGGCAGATTTCAATGCACCTCTTTTGCCGGAAATTTTCCGATTTCCGCTCTTGCACCTCTAGTCGCTAGAGGTCGTAGAACATCATCGAGACAAAAGAGGATTTGCCGATGTCCGATGTGAAAGAGACGCGCTTCAGGGTCGAAGGCATGGATTGCGCCTCCTGCGCCAGCAAGATCGACACCGCCGTGCGCCGCATGCCGGGCGTCAGCGACGTTTCGGTTTCGGTGACGGCGGGCACGATGCGGGTGCAGCACGATGCGACCAGCGACATCGGCGCGATCCGCCGCAAGGTCTCCGGCCTCGGCTACGGCGTGACCCCGGCCGACGCCGCCGCGGAAAAGCCGGCGGCGAAGCACGGACACGGCCCCGGCTGCGATCACGATCATGACCATGACCATGGCCATGCGGCGAAGGCCGATGCCGTCGAAGGCCTGCACGGCCACGACCACGCGCTGTCTGAAGGCCCGTGGTGGAAGGGCAGGAAGGGGCGGCTCACCATCCTTGCCGGCGCGGCGCTGCTCGTCGCCTACGGTGTCGGCCATCTCTTCCCGGCGATCGCGACCTATGCCTTCATCCTTGCCATGGCCGTCGGCCTCGTGCCGATCGCCCGCCGCGCGATCATGGCCGCGCTGGCCGGCACGCCCTTCTCCATCGAGATGCTGATGACTATCGCCGCCGTCGGCGCGGTCGTCATCGATGCATCGGAGGAGGCGGCCGCCGTCGTTTTCCTCTTCCTCGTCGGCGAATTGCTGGAAGGCGTTGCCGCCGGCAAGGCGCG
>CBIMFD010000134.1:0-9437 GCA_966243085.1 uncultured Shinella sp. | reverse complement strand
CCGTCGCTGGAAAACCTCTTCGACGAGGACATGCTGGGCGACGACCTCGAAGCCTGGCTCGACGAGAGCTTCATGCTCAAGCGCACCTTCCGCAATTGCGCCGTGATTGCCGGCCTTATCGAGCAGCGCCATCCGGGCAAGGAAAAGACCGGGCGGCAGGTCACCGTTTCCGCCGACCTCATCTACGACGTGCTGCGCAGCCACGAGCCGGACCATATCCTCCTCGAAGCCACGCGCGCCGATGCGGCGGCGGGGCTTTTGGATATTGAGCGATTGGGCGATATGCTGGCGCGAATCAAGGGCCATATCACCCATCGGCGGCTGACCCACATCTCGCCGCTCGCCGTGCCGATCATGCTGGAGATCGGCAGGGAGACGGTGGCGGGCGAGGCGCAGGATTTCCTGCTGGCGGAAGCCGCAGAAGACCTGATCGCCGAGGCGATGGGCGAGGCCGGCAGCTAGAGGAACAGCAACGCGCATGCAGAGACTGGCGCTCGCATCGATGGAGATCGAGGATTTCGGCACCGTGTCGGCGCGCACCGTCGTTGCCGGCGTCGAGGCCCTGTGCGATCCGCTCGGCGCGCTTTATCTCCCGGAAACGCGCCTCCTCGTCGTCTCGGACCTGCATCTCGAAAAAGGCGCCGCCTTCGCCCGGCGCGGCATGATGCTGCCGCCCTACGATACGCTCGCCACGCTGAAGGTTTTGGAGGCCGTCATCCGCCGGCACGACCCGGCGATCGTCGTCAGTCTCGGCGACAATTTCCACGACCGCGTCGGCTCGGCCCATCTGCCGGAGGTGTTCCGCACGAAGATTGCCGAACTGGCGCGCGGGCGCGACTGGATATGGATCAACGGCAACCACGATCCGGACGGCACCGTGGACCTGCCCGGCCAGTCGGCCGACGAACTGCACTATGCCGGCCTCGCCTTCCGGCACGAGCCCTCGCTTATCTCCCGCGCCGGCGAGATCGCCGGACATCTCCACCCCGCCGCCACCGTCATCCGCCGCGAGAAGGCGGTGCGCCGCCCCTGCTTCGCCACCGACGGACGACGCCTGCTGATGCCCGCCTTCGGCCTCATGAGCGGCGGCCTCGACCTTCGCCACAAGGCGATGACCGGGCTTTTCGAGCGCCAGAACCTCGTCGCCCACATGATGGGCCGCGACCGTATCTATTCGGTGCGCTTTTCCAATCTCAGGGGCTGACGGGCTTCAAGACCGCTTGTATCATGCAAGCAGTTTGGAGACCCCGCATGAAAGACACCCATCGTTCCGGCTGCCCGATCAACCTGACGCTCGAAGTGCTCGGAGATCGCTGGAGCCTGATCGTGCTGCGCGACATGATGTTCGGCAACCGCCGCCATTTCCGCGAGCTTCTGACGAAATCGGAGGAAGGCATCGCCTCGAACATCCTGGCGGATCGCCTGCGCCGCCTCGTCGACCGGGGCCTCGTCACGAAGGCGGACGATCCCAGCCACAAGCAGAAGGCGCTCTACAGCCTTACCGAAATGGGCATCGCGCTCGTCCCCGTCTTCGCCGCGATGGGCGCCTGGGGCCGCCGCTTCCTGCCCGTGACGGAGGAATTGTCGATCCGCGCGGAACTGCTCGAAGAAGGCGGGCCGGACATGTGGGCGGCCTTTATGGAGGAGCTGCGCGCCATCCATATGGGGCGGCCGCAGCCCGACCGCTCGGTCTTCGGCGAGTTGCAGGCGGCCTATGAGGCGACCGTCGCGCGGCGGCAGGCCGGGGCCGCCGGCTGATCAGTCCTTGCGGAAGACGACGCTGGCAAGCCAGCCCGTCAGCACCGCCAGCATCACCGAGAAGGCGCCGTAGGCGAAGGACTGGTTATAGGCGGCGTTGGAGATCATCTGCTCGATGCCGGTCTTCATGACGCGCAGCGGCAGCGCCTTCTCCGCGATGAAGACACCGTCGCGGAAGAGATGCGCACGCACGACATGGGTGCCGTTCGGCACGTTGGCCGGCAGCTTCACCGTCGCCTTGAAGAGGCTGGCGCTGATGAACTGCACGCCGCCCGGATCGCGCTGGTAGAAGCCGCCGCTTTCCTTGAGGCGCCGGAAGGCGTCTCGGAATTCGGTGAGGTTGCTGCCGTCGCCGAAATAGCCGACGGGCGAAAGACGGATGTGCTGGATGCCGACGCCGACGCCGTTGAGGACGGGCGGCTCGGCGATGGTCTCGACGTCGCGCGTGCTCGACAGCGAATAGGATTCCGGCACCAGCTCGAAGGTCATCGAGCGGCGGTTGACCCAGATGCCGAAGACGCGCTCCTTCACGCGCACGGTGTTGTTGTCCTTCGGCCCTTCCAGCGCCACCACGATATCGTACTTGCTCTGGGCGAGGAGAGCCGGATCATAGCCCTCGATGGCGCCGAAGATCGTCAGGTCCGCGCCGCGGAAATCCGAGGAAATGGCGATCTCGTCGGTGGAAATGCCGATCTCGAGCCTTTCGGGGAACTCCGCCGGCTTATCCTCCTGCGCCCATCCGAGCGCGGGCAAGGAAAGGCCGAGGACGAGGGAGAAGGCAGCGAGCGCTCTCATCGGTAGACCCCCTCGCTGACGATGGAATAGATATCCTGCGGGGTGACGACGAGATCGACGGCAAGGCGAGCACCGACGGCAAGCACAAGCAGCGCCAGCAGCGCGCGCAATTGCTCGCCACGCAGCTTCTGGCCGACGCGCACGCCGTATTGCGCCCCGACGACGCCTGCGACCATGAGAATGAAGGCGAGCACGATGTCGACGGAATAGTTGGTCGTCGCCTGCACGATGGTGGTATAGGCCGTGACGAAGATGATCTGGAACAGAGACGTGCCGACCACCACGTTGGTCGGGATGCGCAGGAGATAGATCATCGCCGGGACCATGATGAAGCCGCCGCCGACGCCCATGATCGAGGTGAGGATGCCGATGCCGAAGCCGAGGCCTACCACCGGGATGATCGAAAGATAGATCTTCGACTTTTTGAAGCGCATCTTCAGCGGCAGCCGGTGCACCCAGTTGTGCTGGCCGGGCCGGCGCAGCGAGACGGGCTGGTTGGCGGCCGCGCGCCTCAGCGCCCTGATGCTTTCGAGCAGCATGAGCGTGCCGACGGTGCCGAGGAGGACCACGTAGAGCAGCGAGATGACGAGGTCGAGCTGGCCGAGGCGGCGCAACAGCGAGAAGACCCAGATACCGACCGTCGCACCCGCAAGGCCGCCGACGAGCAGCACCGTGCCGAGCTTGACGTCCAGCGTGCCGCGGCGGAAATGCGAGAGCGCGCCGGAGATCGACGAGGCGACGACCTGGTTGGCGCCCGTCGCCACCGCCACCACCGGGGGGATGTTGTAGAAGATGAGGAGCGGCGTGATGAGGAAGCCGCCGCCGACGCCGAACATGCCGGAAAGGAAGCCAACGGCCGCGCCCATGCCGAGAATGATGAAGATATTCACCGAAAGCTCTGCAATAGGCAGGTAGACAGTCACAACGATACCCCGATCGGCAAATTTTCCCGCCCTGGCGAGCTTATCCGGCAGTCGCTCTCACCCGTTTTCTCCCACCGCTGCGGCTGCATTCGTCGGCGGGTCGCAGATACACGAAAGCGCCCTGTCGCAAGAAGGGAGCCCCTCCTCCGGCCGGTCGCGCCTTGCATCATGCAAGGATCGGTCATGTCGGCTCCGCCTTTGCGGCGTGCCGTTGCCGTCCTCATGGATGATAACGTCTGTCGAGCGGATATCATCTTGAGACGACTTGTGGTTTTTCTATGGAGCGTCATGCCCGCAGGCGCCGGGCGAGTCAACCGGAGAAGCCGCTTTGCGCGGCCTCTGCGGCGCTTTGCCGGTCAGCCCGGCTGCTTGTTGCGCTTCAGGAGCTCGTTAACGAGCGCGTCGTCGATCTCGCCGGTCTCCTTCTGGCCGACGGATTTCTGGAAGGCCTTGATGGCGCCGATCGTCTTCTTGCCCATCTCGCCGTCCGGCGCGCCGGCGTCGAAGCCGTTGTTGTTGAGGATGGCCTGGATGTTGCGGACGGCCTTCTTCATGTCGATGCTGGCGGTCTTGGCAGGCTTGCCGACCCATTCGTCGGGCATGTCCGCCGCATTCGCCCTGTCGTCGAGCGGCTGTGCCTTCCACAGCTCCGCCTTGGCCTTGGCGCTTGCAAGCTGCTCGGGCTTCATGGCGTTCGCCACCTCGTCGCGCTTTTCCGCCGCGTCCCGGTCGCCGTCTCGGGCGGCGATGGCGAACCACTTGTAGGATTCCTCAAGGTCCTGCTTCACGCCGTTGCCGCGGGCATAGAGGATGGCGAGATTGAACTGGCTATCGCGCACGCCGAGATCGGAGGCCTTCTGGAACCATTTCGCCGCGCCGGCAAAGTCCGGCGTCGCTTCGCCGGTGCCGGTCGCCAGCAGAACAGCGAGGTTGTGCATGGCGCTCGCATTGCCCTTTTCGGCGGCCGTCTCGTAGAGACGGCGGGCGCGGTCGAGGTCACGGTCGACGCCCTGGCCCTTCTCGTAGAGGTTGGCGAGGCGGTATTCAGCCGGCGCGAAGCCACGGCCGGCCGAAAGCGCGTACCAGCGGGCGGCTTCCTTGAGGTCTGCGGCAACGCCGCGGCCTTCCGTATAGCGCGCGCCGATCTCGAAGAGCGCCAGCGGATCGCCTTCGCTCGCCGCCTTGGAGAGCGAGGCCGGGGTGATCGCGTCCGGAACGGTGATCGCCGCCACCTGCACTTCGCTTGCCGGCATCTTCTCCGCGGAGACACCCTTGCCCGTGTCGGGCGTTGCCAGCGGCTCGAAGCCGGCGGTTGCGTTGTCCGCGGTCACGGCCGGGGATGCGACGGTGCCGGCATCCTTGGCCGAGGCCTTCAGCGGCTCGGCCATCTCATCCGCGTCGGAGAGGACCGGCCCGTCCGCATCCTCCGCGAGGACCGGCTCGGCAGTCACCTTTTCCGCGGCGGCCGGGGCTGCGGCGACGTCTGCCGTTACGGCCTTTTCGTCGGCGGTCGTCGTCCCCGCGGGCTTCTCCTCGCCGCCGGCCACGGCGGTCTGCTCGACGAGCACGGGCGCATCCTCGCCAGTCAGCAGCGTGTTCACCAGCGGATAGGACATGATCGCCAGGAGCACGGCGCCGACGGCCAGCAGGATCGGGCGGCGGTGGCGCGCGAAAGCGGAGGGAGAAGCTTCGCCCTTGCCGGGCTTTGCGAGCTTTTCCGACTTCTTCGCCGGCGCGATGCGGGAGACGCTGTCGGCCTCCTCGGCGGCGAGCTTCGCGGCCCTGCGAGCGGCGGCGATGTAATCCGCCTTGTCGGCATCGTTACCCGTATTGGCGCGGCTGCCGGAAGCCTGCCCGGCGCGCACGCGCTCCAGGATGCGGCGGACGTCCGGCACGCCGGAGCCCGGCTCCAGAAGCTGGTTGGCCTCTTCCGGCGCCAGTTCGTCGACGGGGTCGATCGAGGGCGTGGGGTCGATCTGGCGGCGCTCGGCCTGCGGGGCCGCTTCCTTGCGGGCGGGAGCGAACCGGCGCTTCAGGCCGGCGAGAAGGCCGCTCTTCGGCTGGGCCTCCTCCTCATCGAAGACGGCAAGAGCCATGGCTTCGACGGCCGCGTCGTCGACGGCGTCGAGGCGCCCGGGCGCGGGGATGTGCTCCACCTCGACCTCGGCGAAGCGGCTTTCCTCCTCGAAGGGGGCGGCCTCGGCCGGGCGGCAGGTCGTAGCGCCGAAGGCGTCATCCTCGAAAGGGTAGTCGTTGATGCCGAGGCCGGTGGACGGTGCGGCGTCCCGGCCGACATCCATGGCCGGCATTTCGGCGCGCGGCATGGCAGGCTCGCGCCGGCCGAAGCTTTCGCGCGGGGCGTCGAGCTGTTCGAGGCGGCCGGCGATCTGCACCAGCGTGTCGTGCAGCGCGTCGAAGGTGCGCGCCGTGCGCTCCTCGCTGGAGCGGGTCATCTCCTCCAGCGCGCGCAGGTCCCCGGCAAGGCCGGCAATGGCTTCCATGTCCGTATGGGCCGCAGCGGCCGGGCCGGCATGGCGGTAGGCTTCCATCACGGCTTCCGCCGCCTGGCGGGCGGCTTCCACGATATATTCGTCATTGGTCGCCATGTAGTCCTCGACCGTCGCGAGGCGGTTCTCGAAGTCCGAGGGAACGGCGGCAGAGGTGGAGGGCGTGTTGATCAGCGTGGAGAGGTGGGCGATCTGCGCCTCGAGCCCGCGCAGCGCTTCATGGTCGCCGGCAGGGGCCGTGCGCGTCGCGTCCAGCCGGTCGGCGATCGCCGAAAGGCGGCCCTCGATATGCGAGAAACGATCCTCCTGGAAAGGGCTGCCGACAGGCGCGTCGAGATTGTCAATGCGGCGGGCAAGCGCGTCGAGCCGTTCGGCAAGCTCGCCGTTGACGCTGCCCTGGTCGAGCGCGTCGATCTTGCGGGAAATGTCGGAGAGGTAGTCGGCAAGCGCGTCGCCGCCGGCCATGACGGGCGCGGCGTGATGGCTTTGCTCCAGCATCAGCGAGAGCTGCTCGATGCGCTCTTCGAGCCGCAGCGCGGCACGCTCGTGCGACAGTTCCTCCATGCGGTCCGCCAGCGCCTCGATGCGTGCGGAAAGGCCCTGGTCCTGCGCGGGTGCGGGGCGGCGGGCGATGAGGTCGAGCTGGCCGGCAAGGTCTGCGATGCGCGCTTCGAGGCGCTGCATCGTCGAATGGTCGGCCGGGGGGGACTGCTGCATGCGGCCGGCGGCGGCAATGGCGCGGCTGATCTCGTCGAGACGGGCATCCAGCCCCTCGAACTGCGAGGCGACGGCAGAGACGAAGCGCCCGCCGTCCGGTTCGCCCTGGCGGCCGAGCATGTCGACCGACTGCGCGATGGCCTCGATCTTGTTCTCCAGCGCTCGGATCGCAGGCGTCGCGCTCATCGTGTTGATCTGGTTCTTCAGCTCGTCGAGCCGGTAGGCGAGCGCCACCAGCTCGTCGTCGCGCGTCTGGTCGAAGGCGGTAAGCTTCTCCTCGACGCCGCTCCAGCGGTCCTCCATACGACGCACGGAATCTTCGCGGGCAAGGCCGTCGAGCACGGAGCGCAGTTCGTCGAACTCGACGCGCAGGCCCTCCGTGTGGCCGGACTGGCGGCCGAGTTGGCTGATGCCGGCGGAAAGCCGGTGCAGCTCCTCGCGCAGGTCGTCGTTGCTGCCGCGGCCCTCGGCCGTCTGGCGGATGCCGCGGATTTCGGCGCGCAGCGCCTGCATCTCGCGCTCCAGCCCGTCGGCGATATCCTTCTTGAGGTCCTGGCGCAGCGAAACGAGCGCCCGTGCGATATCCTCGACACCCCCCTCGCCGCGGGCGGGCGCGCTGCCATAGGCGGCCTGCGCCTGCTGGGCGGCGGCGTGGTGATCGAGCGAAGAGGGCCGGCGCTCGCGCTCCAGGCGCTGGGCGACGCGCTCGCGGCTGCCGTCGATGGCGCGCTGGCGCTGCATGATCTCGGAGACCGGGTCGTCGCGCAGCGGAACGGCGCGGGCGGGCTCGGCGCGCGGCGCAAACCGCTCCTCGCCGCGTCCGCGCGTGTCCCGCCCGTTCGCCATCAGCCCCTCGATGCGGGCTTCCAGCCCTTCGATGGTGCGATTGAGCGCGTCGAGCGAAGAGCGTTCGCCGTGACGTTGCGGGTTTCGCGATCCGTTCATCTTCGCCTCGCTTTGGCGGCCGTCGGCCTGCCGGGAGATACCTTTGCGGGCACCGGCCGGCGGCTGCGCCCTTCGTCCATGGGTGGCGGGAAGAAAGCATCGCCCCCGTTCCAGCCGGAGCATCCGCCCGGCGGCACAGAGGGCGCCGAAATGATTCCCGATCCCACGCTCTCAGGCGTCACAATTCACGAAACATGGTAAACAGCGCGTTAACCGCCTCGGAATTTTTTTAACGATTTGCTCATAGACTGGGACCCGGACGGACAAGCGGCCCATCTTCAGGCAGCTACTGACGCCAAGGCGCGCTGCGGACCGTGCGCTTCCGCCTCCTCCGCACGAATTTTTTGCCGCATGCACGTTTTGACGTTTACGCAAACGTCAAAGTTTTATAGTATCCATCCCCAAGGAGCGGACTCCTGTCCGTGGCATAGGTGAGGAACGCGAGACATGCCGATCTACAAGGCCCCCGTGAATGACACGCTTTTCATCCTGAACGACGTTCTGGCGCTGGAGCGCTACAACAACCTGCCGGGCTTTGCCGACGCGACGGAGGACATGGTGGAGGCTATCGCCGGCGAGGCAGCCAAACTCGCCGAGGAAGCGCTGTTCCCGGTCAACCTTTCCGGCGACCAGGAAGGTTGCGTGCGCCACGACGACGCCACGGTGACGACGCCGAAAGGCTTTAGGGAGGCTTACGACCTTTACCGGCAGGGCGGCTGGATCGGCCTTGCCGTGCCGGAGGAATTCGGCGGTCAGGGCCTTCCCTACGTGCTGCACACCGCCGTCGGCGAATACATGTCGTCTGCCAACATGGCGCTCACCATGTATCCGGGCCTGACGCAGGGCGCGATCGCCGCGATCCTCGTGCATGGCTCGGACGAACAGAAGGCCGCCTACCTGCCGAAGATGGTGGAAGGCACCTGGACAGGCACGATGAACCTGACGGAGCCCCATTGCGGCACCGACCTCGGGCTCCTGCGCACCAAGGCCGTGCCGCAGGCCGACGGCTCCTACAAGATTTCCGGCCAGAAGATCTTCATCTCCGCCGGCGAGCACGACATGTCGGAGAACATCGTGCATCTGGTGCTGGCCCGCATCGAGGGCGCGCCGGAGGGCACCAAGGGCATCTCGCTCTTCATCGTTCCGAAGTTCGTCCTCAAGGACGACGGCACGCCGGGCGACCGTAATTCCGTTTCCTGCGGCGCCATCGAGCACAAGATGGGCATCCACGGCAACGCCACCTGCGTCATGAACTACGACGAGGCGAAGGGCTTCCTCATCGGCGCGGAGAACAAGGGCCTCAACGCCATGTTCGTCATGATGAACGAGGCCCGCCTCGGCGTCGGCCTCCAGGGCCTGTCGATCGCCGAGATCGCCTACCAGAACGCCGCCAACTATGCCCGTGAGCGCCTGCAAGGCCGCTCGCTCTCCGGCGTCAAAAATCCCGGCGGCAAGGCCGATCCGCTGATTGTCCATCCCGACATCCGCCGCGCGCTGATGACCATCAAGGCCTGGACGGAGGGCGGCCGGGCCTTCACGCTCTGGACGGCGCTCCAGTCCGACATCGCCCACCGCGCCAGCGACGAGAAGGAGCGGCAGGCGGCCGACGACATCCTCGGCCTGATGACGCCGATCCTCAAGGGCGTGCTCACCGACAAGGGCTTCGACCACGCCGTCATGGCCCAGCAGGTCTTCGGCGGCCACGGCTATATCGAAGAGCACGGCATGAGCCAGTATGTGCGCGACGCGCGCATCGCCATGATCTACGAGGGCGCCAACGGCATCCAGGCGC
>CBIMFD010000133.1:0-9472 GCA_966243085.1 uncultured Shinella sp. | reverse complement strand
TTCAATCTCCCCACCTGTGGGGGAGATGGCCGGCAGGCCAGAGGGGGGTAAGCCACCCGGCACGCCGTTGAGGGACCAAAACAAGAGACCCTTGCTTTTTATAGTGCGCTGCGCAATATCGCGTGCCTGCCGCCCGGCGGTGTTTAACCAGGAGTAAGCGCGATGGTCCGTTGCGGAGCCATTCGCCGGTGATCACGGTTTTCCGTCCCAACGGTGAGGCGCGCACCCTGCCGACGCACGACGATTCCGCTGCCGCAGAGGCTCTGGCCGGGGCCGTGTGGGTCGATCTCCTTGAACCGACCGAGGAGGACGAGGCGCTGATCGAGCGCGTGCTTTCTCTCGACGTGCCGACCCGCGACGAGCTCAAGGACATAGAACCGTCGAGCCGCCTCTATACGGACGGGAAGGCCGCCTACATGACGGCCTCGCTGATGGTGAAGGCCGAAAGCGACCTGCCGCACCTCACCGACATCGCCTTCATCCTCACCGACGGCAGGCTTCTGACCGTGCGCTATGCCGAGCCGCGCTCCTTCTCGCTCTTCAAGGCCGGCATGCACCGCATTCCGGGCGGCTGTTCCTCGCCGACCGTGATGATCACACGGCTTCTGGAGACGATCGCCGACCGCACGGCCGAAATCCTCGAAATCACCGTGGCGCGCGCCGACCGGCTTTCCCTGGAAGTGTTCGGCGAGAACCGCCACCTGTCCCGCCGCCCGCCGCGTTATCTCGAAGACCGCGTCGTGCAGGTCTCGGCGCTTCACCGCCTGCTCGCCAAGACGCGCGACAGCCTGACGTCGCTCTCGCGGCTCCTGACCTTCCTGCACGGCCTTCCGGCGCTCCAGGCCGATCGCGAAAGCCTGGAGCTCTGCCGCGCGGTGACGCGCGACGTGCAGTCGCTATCCGAGCATGCGAGCTTCGTCGCCGGCAACATCACCTTCCTGCTCGATGCCTCGCTCGGCCTCATCAACCTCGAGCAGAACGCCATCATCAAGATATTCTCGATCGCCTCCGTCGTGCTGCTTCCTCCGACGCTGATCGCCTCCATCTACGGCATGAATTTCGATTTCATGCCCGAACTGCATGCCCCCTTCGCCTATCCGGCGACGCTCGGCGCGATGGTCCTGTCGGCGGTTCTTCCCTTCTACTTCTTCCGCTGGAAAGGCTGGCTCTAGGCCGGATCGCTCCCATGCAAGCACCGCATGCCCATAGCCGGGCGCGTACGCTGTTCCTTCTCGCCCTCGGTTCCGTCGGCGTCGTCTATGGCGACATCGGCACGAGCCCGCTCTATGCCTTCCGCGAGGCGCTGCGGCCCGTCGCCGGCGACGGTCTCGCGCGTACGGAGGTGATCGGCCTCATCTCGCTGATGATCTGGACGCTGACGATCATCGTCACGGTGAAATACGTGCTCTTCCTCCTGCGTGCCGACAACCACGGGGAGGGCGGCACGCTCTCGCTGCTGGCGCTGCTGACGAAGACGGGCGGCAAGAGCACCACCATTCTCTTCTTCCTGGCGGCGGCCGGCGCGGCGCTCTTCATCGGCGATGCCATGATCACGCCGGCGTTGTCGGTGCTCTCGGCCGTCGAGGGCCTGAAACTGGTGACGCCGACGCTCGCCGACTATGTCGTGCCCATCTCCGTCGTCATCATGGTCATGCTCTTTGCCGTCCAGTCGCTCGGAACGGCCGCGGTCTCGAAGTTCTTCGGACCGATCACCGCCATCTGGTTCGTCGTCATGGCCCTTGGCGGTGTCACCCATATCAGCGACGACCTCGGCATCTTCTCCGCCTTCAATCCCTGGTATGCCGTGCTCTTCATGGTCAACGAGGGCTATGTCGGCCTCGTCGTGCTCGGCGCTGTCTTCCTGACGGTGACCGGCGCGGAGGCGCTTTACGCGGACCTCGGCCATTTCGGCCGCCGGCCGATCCAGTGGGCCTGGTTCTGCCTCGTCTTTCCGGCGCTGACGCTGAACTATCTCGGGCAGGGCGCCTTCGTGCTCGCCCATCCGGAGGCGGTCGACAATCCGTTCTTCCTGATGTTCCCCAAATGGGCGCTGCTGCCGGTCGTCATCCTCGCGACGGCCGCCACCATCATCGCCAGCCAGGCGGTGATCACCGGCGCCTTCTCGCTGACCCGTCAGGCCATCCATCTCGGCTTCCTGCCGCGCATGGAGATATTTCACACCTCCGAGACCCAGACCGGCCAGATCTATCTGCCGGGCGTCAACACGGTGCTGCTGTTCGGCGTGATGCTGCTCGTCTTCATCTTCGGCTCCTCGGAGGCGCTCGCGACCGCCTACGGCATCTCCGTCACCGGCGCGATGGTGGTGACGACCATCCTCGCGTTCGATTTCCTGCGCATTCGCTGGCACTGGCGCCCGCTTGCCGCCGCAGCGGTGCTCGCCCCGCTCCTCCTCCTGGAACTCACCTTCCTCGGCGCCAACCTCCTCAAGGTGCACGACGGCGGCTACGTGCCGGTGACGATCGCCGGCATCGTCGTCATCCTGATGTGGACCTGGACGCGCGGCACGCGCATCCTGCACGAGAAGACCCGTCGCACCGAAGTGCCGCTGCCGGCCTTCGTCAGGTCGGTGGAAAAGGAAAGCGCCCATGCGCCGGTCAAGGTCGCCGGCACGGCGATCTTCCTCACCAGCGATCCCGATTTCGCGCCGGCCGCACTTTTGCACAACCTCAAGCACAATCATGTCCTGCACGAGCAGAACTTCATCCTGACGGTGAGGACCGCCAACACGCCGCGCGTCATCCCGGCCGAGCGGTTCACGGTGGAAAGCGTTTCCGAGCGCTTCACCCGCATCGAGCTGCGCTTCGGCTTCATGGAGACGCAGAACGTCTCCCAGGCGCTCGGCCTCATGCGCAAGGCGGGCCACAGGTTCGACATCATGTCGACCTCGTTCTATCTCGGCCGTCGCAAGCTGGTGCCCGACGCGCAGTCCGGCATGCCCGTATGGCAGGGCCGCCTGTTCATCGCGCTCGCCGAACTTGCGGCCGATCCTTCCGATTATTTCCGCCTGCCGACCAACCGCGTGGTCGAACTCGGCTCGCACGTCGTCATCTGAAAAGGCGAGGGCCGCGCAATCGCCTATGGCACGCGGTTGCCCTTTTCCTTCTCCCCGCCGGGGAGAAGGTGGCCCGAAAGGTCGGATGAGGGGGCAAGGGGGCCGTATTTCGCCTTTGGCCCCCTACTCATCCCGTTGCCGCGACCTTCTCCCCGCGGGGGAGAAGGGGCAGGAGGCACCCACCGAGCTCCATGTGCGATTGCCTTCTGGGATTACGGCGGGGCGTCAGCCTCATGCGGTATCCCCCATTTGCCGGCGGCCTGCATTAACCAACCATCAAGGTTAATGCTTCATTTTAACCTGAGAACGAGCCGTTCAAGGCCCGCGCCTCGGGTGCGGCAGGCTCCCATACGATCCTATCCGGGCAGGACGACACGCCGGCATGCGTCGGCGCGAAGGGCCTGCGCATGCGTAAAGTGCGGAGTAGTCAGTTGCGTAAGCGTAGCGTTCGTCATGCCCGGGCAGGCCGTTTTCCCCTTCCTGCCGCCCTGAAGCGGCAATGGAAACTCCCCGTGGCGCTCGGCATCGGCCTTGCTACGATCCTTCCCACGCAATCGGCCCGCACCGACCTTGCCGCCTATCTCGCCGGCATCAACCGCAAGGGCGGCAACGAGACGATGGTGCTCACCCGCTCGCCCGCCGGCTCCGTGCACGAGGTCGAGATCGCCTTCGCCGACGCCATGACGACGGGCGGCATCGAGGGCGGGGCGGGCGTGGAACTGCCGGACGGCCGCACGGCCGCCCTGCGCAGCGAAAGCAAGGGCAGCGGCGGCACGCCCGACGAGGACCGCGTCAACCGGCGCGACAAGAAGGGGCGCATCGTGGCGGTGCTGCCCGTGACGCCGCCGAAGGGCTTTGCGGCCGGCTCCATCCTCGAGCGCACCAGCTCGCTTCTCTCGCCCATCTTCGACAGCGGCGCGCGCATGGCCTTCGTCCGCCCGAAGATCAAGGGCAAGGAGATCGAGATCGCCACGGCCTTCTACGAGAAGAAGCCGGTCCATGCCGGCGAGGGCGTCTCGCCGATGATCGCAGGCCTCGTTACCAACGAGACCGCCGACGTGCTGGCGACCGCCTATGCGCGCGTCGAGCCGGACTATGCCCGCGAATCCCCCTTCGATTCGATCCTGAAGCCGAAGAAGGAGGCTGGCCGCTTCATTCCCGACATCTCGCCTGAGGACCATGCCTGGGCCGCGACGGCGCTGCCGGCGGAGGTCTTCACCGCCAAGGAGCAGAAATGCCTTGCCCAGGCCATCTATTTCGAGGCGCGCGGCGAGGAACTGAAGGGGCAGGCCGCGGTGGCGCAGGTCGTGCTCAACCGGGTTCGCAACCCGGCCTATCCGGATACGATCTGCGGTGTCGTCTACCAGAACCAGAACTGGCGCGGGCGCTGCCAGTTCTCCTTCGCCTGCGACCGCATCCCGGATATCATCCTTTCGCCGTGGAACTGGAAGACCGCCAAGGAGATCGCCATGGCCGTGACGGCCGGCAAGATCTGGCTCGACGACGTGGGCTCGGCCACGCACTACCACGCGACCTACGTGAACCCGCCTTGGGGCCGGACCATGGAGCGTGTCTCCAAGATCGGCAAGCACATCTTCTACCGCACCTATGGCGGCGGCTGGAGCTGACGGCGACCTGAAGCCGCGTCCCCGTAGCGCGGTGAGTCCGTCCCGCGGCGCGCGCGATTCCCCGGACGGAGAGTCGCACCGCGGCGGCTATTCATGATAACGCTTTGAATTTGCTTATTTTAATTGCCGTTGCGCAAAGCTCCGCCACGCCTTGACTATGCTGGCACCTAAAACTATGTTGCGCCCGACTTCAAAAGGGGTCGGAAACGGCTTGAATCCTAGCCTTCAATATGTCCGCAATGGGGCGAAAGCCTTGCCGGAAAGAACGTGAGGATGCCATGACCGATCAGCAAAAGGGAAGTCTGGAAGACCGGCTGAAACGCCTCGACGCGGAACTCGCGGAGCGGCGCAAGACGGATGGGGCGGAAGAAGCCGCCGAGGCGAGGGCAGCCGAGAGCCGTACGGGCTATGCGGTCGCCATGAAGCTCTCGAGCGAGTTCGTCGCCGCCATCATCGTCGGGGCGCTTCTGGGCTATCTTTTGGACCATTTTGCGGGTACAGGGCCGTGGGGAATGATCGTATTCCTGCTCTTCGGCTTCAGTGCCGGCGTTCTGAACGTCATGCGCGCGGCCGGCATGGTGGCGGCGCCCCACCCGGTCGACAGGCTGGCGGGGCGGGACCCCGCCAAGGCCCGCAAGGGACGGGACGCAAATGAGACGAAGGACGGCGCCTGACGGCGCGGTCGCAAATTTGGGTGACTTCCGCCGGAAGGCGGGCAAGCGAGAGAGATAAGCGGTGTCAAACGATCCGACCCACCAGTTCCTGGTCAACAAGATTGTTCCGATCGAAATCGGCGGCATCGATTTCTCGTTCACCAATTCCTCGCTGTTCATGGTCGCGACCGTGGCGGTGGCTGCGGGCTTCCTCTATTTCACGACCTCCCAGCGCGGCCTCGTCCCGAGCCGGATGCAGTCGGTTTCGGAAATGTCCTACGAATTCGTCGCCTCCATGCTGAGGGACGGGGCGGGTAGCCATGGGATGAAGTTCTTCCCGTTCGTCTTCTCGCTCTTCATGTTCGTGCTGACGGCGAACCTCATCGGCATGGTGCCCTATCTCTTCACCATCACCAGCCAGATCATCGTGACTTTCGCGCTTTCCATGCTCGTCATCTGCACGGTGGTCTTCTACGGCTTCTACAAGCACGGCTTCGGCTTCCTCAAGCTCTTCGTGCCGTCCGGCGTTCCAGGCGCGCTTCTGCCGCTGGTCGTCTCGATCGAGGTCATTTCGTTCCTCTCGCGTCCGATCAGCCTGTCGATTCGTCTTTTCGCCAACATGCTGGCCGGCCATATCACGCTCAAGGTCTTCGCAGGCTTCGTCGCCTCGCTCGGCGCGTTTGGCGCGGTCGGCGTCGCCGGCGCGATCCTGCCCCTTCTCATGACCGTCGCCCTGACGGGTCTCGAATTCCTCGTGTCGTTCCTGCAAGCCTATGTCTTCGCAGTCCTGACATGCATGTACCTCAACGATGCCCTGCATCCGGACGGTCACTAGGAAACAGTCGCCGGCGCCCACGGGCGCCGCTTAAAAGCCGCAACAACCCATTCAAGGAGTTCAACATGGAAGCGGAAGCAGCAAAGTTCATCGGCGCAGGTCTTGCCACGTTCGGTCTCGCCGGCACGGCCCTCGGCCTCGGCAACATCTTCGGCAGCTACCTCTCCGGTGCTCTGCGCAACCCGTCTGCTGCCGACAGCCAGTTCGGCCGTCTCGTATTCGGCTTCGCCGTTACGGAAGCTCTGGGCATCTTCTCGCTGCTCATCGCTCTCCTTCTCCTCTTCGCCGTCTGATATCGGCCGAGGACCGGACCATGGCCCTTCGGGCCGTGGTCCACCGTACGCTTGAGTACATGATTGTGAGTGCCCCCTGGAGGTGAGCATGTCCGTGACCCCGGCGTCGGCCGAGTCCACCCCTTTTGAGATCGCCCAGGCGGAAACCCCTGCGGACACGCATGCGGCGCAGCCGTCAGGCGAAGTGCACACCGAAACGGGTGTCGCACATGGCGAAGAGCACGCCAATGGCGTCTTCCCGCCCTTCGACCAGACCACGTTCGCATCGCAGGTCCTGTGGCTGGCGATCACCTTCGGTCTTTTCTATCTTCTCATGTCGAAGCTCGTCATTCCGCGTATCGGCGGCATTCTCGAGACGCGCCATGACCGCATCGCGCAGGACCTCGACGAGGCCGGCCGCCTGAAGGCGGAAGCGGACGCCGCCATCGCCTCCTACGAGCAGGATCTGGCCGCAGCGAGAGCCAAGGGCAACGCGATCGCCTCGACCGCCCGCGACGAAGCCAAGGCCAAGGCCGACGCCGAGCGCGCCAAGATCGAAGCCTCGCTGCAGGACAAGATCGCCGGTGCGGAATCGCGCATCGCCGAGATCAAGGCTGCGGCGCTCGCCGATGTCGGCAGGATCGCCGAGGAGACGACCGGCGTGCTCGTCGAGCAGCTTATCGGCGCCAAGGCCACCAAGGCCGAAGTCGCTTCGGCCGTGAAGACGGCCGCAGGCGAATAAGGAGGTTCCCATGGCATTCGACGCAACATTCTTCGCCTTTGTCGGCTTCCTCCTGTTCCTTGCTCTCATCGCCTATCTCAAGGTGCCGGGCATGATGGCCAAGGGCCTCGACGCGCGCGCGGAAAAGATCCAGAACGAGCTGGCCGAGGCCAAGCGCCTGCGTGAGGAGGCCCAGCACCTGCTGGCCGAATACCAGCGCAAGCGCAAGGATGCCGAGGCGGAAGCCGCAAGCATCGTCGCCGCCGCCGAACGCGAGGCAAGCGCCCTGACGGCCGACGCCAAGCAGAAGACGGAAGAATACGTCGCCCGCCGCACGGCGCTCTCCGAGCAGAAGATCAAGCAGGCGGAAGCCGACGCGATCAACGCCGTGCGCGCCGCCGCCGTCGATCTCGCCGTCGCCGCTGCCGAGAAGGTCATCGCCGCCAAGGCCGATGCCGGCACGAACAAGGCGCTCTTCGACAACGCGATCAGCGAAGTGAAGGCCCGCCTCAACTGAGGTCGTCTTTACCGATGAATTGGAAAAGGCCGGAGCGATCCGGCCTTTTTTGCGTTTGCGGGAAGGGCTTGCCTCACTCCTCCTGGCGCAGCGGGCGGAAACTCATGCGGTGCAGGCGGCAGGGGCCGATGGCTTCGATCGCCCTGCGGTGGACCTCCGTGGCATAGCCGGCGTGGACGGCGAAGCCGTAACCCGGGAAGGTGGCGTCGGCGCGCGCCATCATGCGGTCGCGCATCACCTTGGCGACGATGGAGGCGGCGGCGACGGAGAGCGAGCGGGCATCGCCCTTGATGACGGCGCGGCCCTCGCAGGAAAGGCCCGGCGGCACGTCGCGTCCGTCGGCGAGCACCAGCTTCGGCGCGACCTCCAGCCCCGCCACGGCCCGGCGCATGGCATCGAGACTCGCCTTGCGAATATCGATGACGTCGATCCGCCGCGACGAGCTGGAGGCGACGGAGACGAAGGCACTCTGCATGATGAGGGTAAAGAGCGCCTCGCGCCGCGCGGCACTGAGCTGCTTGGAATCGTGCAGGCCAGGCGGGATATTGTCCGAATCGAGCACCACGGCGGCGGCGACGACGGGGCCGGCGAGCGGCCCGCGGCCCGCCTCGTCCGTGCCGGCGACGGGCCAGATGCCGCGCCTGCGCGCGGCAAGCTCCATGGAGAAATCCGGCCCTTCGGGCAGGTCGAAAAGAAGGCGGGAATCGGAGGATGCGGGACGGGACATGCGGCAAACCTCGCACATCCATCCGATTCCCTGCAAGTCCTCCGGCAGGAGGCGGATGCCGGAGGAACGCCGGTCAGCGCGGGGAAGCGGACCGGAGATGGAGGCCGGGCGAAGGCACCCGGCGGGTTTCATGAATGCGGCGCGGCAAAAGGCGGCGCTGCGTCTTCACAGCAGCGAGAGCTGCACGCCGCTGCCCGACGGCGGCACGAACTGGTCGACGGCGAGATTGCGGCGCGTGCGCGTCAGCTCCAGCCTCTTGGAGGCCATCTCGAAGCGGCGGGCGATCTGCCAGGCATAGGGGCCCGCGCCCTTCATGCGCTTGCCGAACTCGGCGTCGTAATCCTTGCCGCCGCGCATGGAGCGCACCAGCGACATGACATGGCGGTAGCGGTCGGGATAATTGCGCAGCAGCCAGTCGCGGAAGAGGGGGCTCACCTCCAGCGGCAGGCGGAGCAGCACGTAGCTCGCCTCCAGCGCCCCGGCCGCCTTGCCCGAATCCAGCACCCGCTCGATCTCGTGGTCGTTGAGGCCGGGAACGATCGGCGCCATCATGACCGCGGTCGGAATGCCCGCTTCGGAGAGCGCGCGGATCGCCTCCAGCCGGCGCGGCGGCGTGGCGGCGCGCGGCTCCATGGTGCGGGCGAGCTTGCGGTCGAGCGTGGTGACGGAAAGGCCGACCCAGGCAAGCCCGCGCGCCGCCATGCGCGAGAGGATGTCGATGTCGCGCATGACGAGCGCCGATTTGGTGACGATGGAGACCGGATGGTTCGCCTTGTCCAGCACTTCGAGGATCTGGCGCATGATCCGCCATTCCTTCTCGATCGGCTGATAGGGGTCCGTATTGGTGCCGATGGCGATGACACGCGGCTTGTAACCGGGCTTGGAGAGTTCCCGCTCCAGGAGCTTCGGCGCGTCGGGCTTGGCGAAGAGCTTCGCCTCGAAATCGATGCCGGCGGAAAGGCCCATGAAGGCATGGGTCGGCCGGGCGAAGCAATAGATGCAGCCGTGCTCGCAGCCGCGATAGGGATTGATCGAGCGGTCGAAGG
>CBIMFD010000132.1:0-9522 GCA_966243085.1 uncultured Shinella sp. | reverse complement strand
CGTCAGCCGGCGGATCGTCGCGCCGTTCCAGCTCGGATTGATGAATTCGTGGGTGAGCTGGAGGTCGCGCAGCTTCAGGTCGCGCGCGACGGTCTCGATCAGGTCGTCGGGGTCGGCGAAGCGGTTGACCAGCGGATTGGTGTTGAGCGAAAGGGTCAGCGGCATGGTCGTCCTCAGGCCGCGGCGAGCCGGGCGGCGTTGAACCAGTCGGTAAAGGCCGCGCGCTCGCCTTCCGTCAGGTGGAGGTAATGTTTCGTGCGGCGGTAGAGGATGTCCTCCGGCGTCTCCGCCCATTCGCTGGCGACGAGATAGCGCGCTTCCGCCTCGTAGAACCGGCCGCCGAAATGCCGGCCGAGCGCTTCGAGGCTTGTGGCGCTGCCGACGACCGCCTTCGTGCGGGTGCCGTAGAGGCGGCCGTAGTGATGCACCAGACTGCGCGGCATCCACGGGTAGCTGTCGCGCAGGCCGTTGGCGAAGGTCTCGTAGTCGGCATTCGGCATGTCGCCGCCCGGCAGCGGGGCCTTCTCCGTCCAGTCGCCGCCCATGTTCGGGAAGATGTGCTTGAGGCGGTGCATGCCGCGCTCGGCAAGCTCGCGGAATGTGGTGATCTTGCCGCCGAAGACGTTGAGCAGCGGCGCGCCGCCCGTCTCGTCGAGGTCGAAGACGTAGTCGCGGGTGACGGCCGAGGGATTGCCCTTTCCATCGTCGAAGAGCGGGCGCACCCCGGAGAAGGAATGCAGCACGTCCTGCCGGCGCAGCTTCTCCTTGAAGTAACGGTTCACGGCCTTCAGAAGGTAGTCGATTTCGCTCTCGTCGGCCGAGACGTCCTCGGCGCGGCCCTCATAGGCGATGTCGGTGGTGCCGATCAGCGCCTTGTCGCCCTCGTAGGGGTTGATGAAGATGACGCGCTTGTCGTGGTTCTGCACGAGATAGGCGTTCGCCCCCGCCCAGAACTTCGGCACGATGATGTGGCTGCCCTTGACGAGGCGCACGTTGCGCGTGGAGTTCGAGCCGGCGACGCGGTTGATGACGTCGGAGACCCAGGGGCCGGCACAGTTGACGAGGCATCTGGCGCGGAAGGTGCGGGTCTCGCCGGTCACGCTGTTTTTCGTCGTCACGACCCAGCCGCCGTTCTCGCGGCGGGCGGAGACGGCGGGCGAGCGGGTCAGCACAAGGGCGCCCTTCTCGGCGGCGCCGACGGCGTTGAGCGTGACGAGGCGGGCGTCGTCCACCCAGCAGTCGGAATATTCAAAGCCGCGCGTGTACTGGTCGAGGATGGGTGTTCCCTCGGGATCGCGGGTCAGGTCGAGCGTGCGCGTGCCGGGCAGCTTCCTGCGGCCGCCGAGATGGTCGTAGAGGAAGAGGCCGAGGCGAACGAGCCAGGCCGGCCGGTCCTCGGGGCTGTGCGGCAGCACGAAGCGCATCGGCCAGATGATGTGCGGGGCGGCGTTGAGCAGCACTTCGCGCTCGATCAGCGCCTCGCGCACCAGGCGGAATTCGTAGTATTCGAGATAGCGCAGGCCGCCGTGCACCAGCTTGCCGGAGCGCGACGAGGTGCCCTCGGCAAGGTCGTCCTTCTCGCAGAGCACGATCTTCAGCCCACGCCCTGCCGCATCGCGCGCAAGGCCGGCGCCGTTGATGCCGCCGCCGATCACGAAGAGGTCGATGGGTTCGGGCTCGTTCATCTCAAGTCTCCTTCAGCGCCGGCCACGGGGCGGCGCAATCGTCGTTTCGTCAGCGCACGGCGAGGATGTCCCAGGCCGGCGCGATGCCCCGCCGCACCTCGGAATAGGCGGCGAAGAGCCGTGTCATACGGTCGATGTCCCCGGGTTTCGGCCGTTCGGCCTCGCCGAGCTCGGGCGTCACCCAGTCGGCAATGCAATCGTCCATCGTGCGGTAGGCGCCGATGGCGACGGCGGCCATCATCGAGGCGCCGGCTGCGCCCGCCTCCTCGCGCGTCGAGACGCGCACGGGCGCGCCGAGCGCGGCGCCGAGCGTGCTGCGCAGCGAGGCCGATCTTGCTGCCCCGCCGCTGACGCGCAGCTCCGGGGGCAGGGCGCCCATGGCGGCATAACAGTCGCGCGTCGCCATGCCGAGGCCTTCGACGACGGCACGCACGAGGTCCGGATAGCGGTGGCGGCTGGCAAGGCCGGTGAAGCTGGCACGGGCGCGGGCGTTGACGAAGGGACCGCGCTCGCCGGCCTCGGATATATAGGGGTGGTAGAGCACGTTGCCGGGCTTGCTCATGGCGAACCATTGGTCGACGCGGCCGATCATGTCGTTGAGGCTGGCGGCGACGCCGAACTCGCCGAGAAGGTCGACGCCGAGCTGGAGCAGCCAATCGAGATTGATCGTCGCGCCCATATTGGTCTGGACCTGCGTGACGATGCCGGGGATCGGCAGGGCGATGACATAGCCGGTGCGCTCGGCATTCAGCACGACGTCGGCGACGGACTTCGCCTGAAGGTGAACGCCCGTCGAGCCGATGGCGGAACAGGCGGCGTTGCGACCTTCGCTGCGCACGCCCGCGCCGAGCGCCGTCATGCACATGTCGACATAGCCGAGGCACACCGGCGTGCCGGCGGCAAGACCGGAGGCCGCGGCCGCCTCCGCCGTCAGCGGATGGGAGATTTCCGTGCCGTCGACGACCTCCGGCAGCAGGCGCCGCAGATGCGTCAGGCCGAGGGCGGCGAGCACGTCGCCGTCATAGCGGCGGGTGCGGAAATTGCCGAAGGTGAAGCTGACTTCCGACGGATCGGTGGAGCGCACGCCCGTGAGGTTCAGGTAGAGCCAGTCCTTGCAATGCATCGCGGTTTCCGCGCCGGCGATGAGGTCCGGGCAATGGCGGTCCATATGGGCGAGCTGCGCGCCCTGCTGGCAGGTGTTGAGGCCGGTGCCGGTCGCCTCGAAGCGCTGGCGGTCGGCCTCGCTTGCGGCGAGGCGCTCGACGGTCGGCGCCGCGCGGGCGTCGAGCCAGAGCCAGGCATCGCCCGCCGGCCGGTTTCCCGCGCCGACGAGCCAGGTGCCGTCGCCCTGCGCGGTCACGGCGATCGCGGCGGTGCGTCTTGCGAGATGCTCGACCTTTTCGGCGAGGCCGCGCAAGGCGCGCGTGCAGTCGAGCCAGGTCTGGTCGAGGGATTGCGTGACGGAACCGTCGTCGCCGGTCGTGTAGGTGTTGCGGACGGAAGCGCTGGCGATCTGCCGGCCGGCGAGCGTGAAGGCGACGGCCTTCATGACGGAGGTGCCGGCGTCGATGCCGATGATCAGGTCTGCTGTCTCAGTCACGGTTCGCATCCACCGATCCCGCGCCGGCAACCGCCGCTTCGCCCGACCTGAAACAAAGCATTCGATCCTCCCGATCGTCTCCCGCGAAAGCGCGTGCGTTCCTCCGGCCTCGTGGGCCAAGGGCATGTCGGCCCGACAGGAACGTAACACAGGCCCGCCGGGCCTCGCAAAAGAACATACCATAAAGTTATCATGTGTCTCGAAAAATTTTTCGTGCCTTGAATTTTTTTTCAGATATGATGGAAGGAGAAGACGCGTGATGGAAGGCCGCCTTTCCGGCTGCGCTTCGCATGATTGGGGTCGTCTTTCGCTGCCGTTATGCGGGCGACTACGCTCGACCGCGCCGCGGAGAAGCTGATATATCGTAATTAAAACAGTTATATATAATTGCTATCTGCGCCCTTCGAGATAAAGAAGGCTGTGGAGGGCCGGTCAGCGCCTGTTTTTTCAAGCCGTATCGAGACCGTGATGAAAAAGAGCGGACGGAAAGCGGCTCCGCTTCAAAAGGCCGATTGACAGCTCGTGTTAAATTAACATATATGTTGGGACATATAACACGTATATATCGCAACTGCGAAAATATGTGCAATGCAGCGCAAGGCGGATGAGGAGATCCGGCCGGTGCCGTTCAGGGAGGACGTCATGACAGTTTCTGTTCGGAAGCCATCGACATCCGGCCTCAACGCCGTGAACGTGGCGTCAGCCCGCTCCCGCCATCGTCTCCGTGCGGGCGCTCCCGCTGACGCTTCCATCTTTCAATCGCAAGGCCGACCGACATGACCGACGCCACGCTCTCGAAATCACCCCGCCCCGCGCGCAGCTACCGCTGGTTCGGCATCGCCGCCGCGGTCGTGCTGGTCGGCGCCATGGCCCTCGACACGAAGATCGTGCGCATCGGCTCGGAAAACGATGTCAGGGTGCAGAAGTTCTCGCCGCAGGCCTTCGGGGCGGAGCAGTTCCCGCTGATCAAGCAAAGCGTCGAGACGCGCGCCGTCGATGCCGTCGAACTGGCGCAGGCGATCGCCGCGGACAAGAAGGCGGCCGGCGAGAAATACGGCGTGGCGACCTCCACGGGGCCGGTCCTTCCGGTCAAGTTCACCGGGGTGATCGGCGAGCGCAAGGCGAACTACAACGTCGTCGCCGTCGAAGGCCTGCCGCCGGAGCTGACCGTGCGCGTCCAGACCGGTCCCGCCCTCAACGGAACGGATCTGCGCGATGCGACGGGCCAGATCGAATTCGGCCAGTTCAAGAACCAGATCGAGTATCAGGACGCGGGCTCGGCCATCAACAACGAGGTCAAGACGGCCGTTCTCGGCGGCATCGACCCGGCGACGCTTACTGGCAAGACCGTTTCGGTGACCGGCGTCTTCAAGCTGGTCAATCCCAAGAACTGGATCGTCACGCCCGTGATGTTCGACGTCCAATGAGCGCGCTCCCCGAAGCCGGCCGGATGGATGAAGTGGTGCTCGCCGCACGCAACGTGGCGAAGACCTACGGCAGCGTGCGCGCCCTCAAGGGCGTCAATTTCGACATTCATCGCGGCCAGGTGACGACGCTGTTCGGCGAGAACGGCGCCGGCAAGTCGACGCTGATGAAGATCCTTTCCGGCGTCGTGCAACCGACCTCGGGGGAAATCATTCTCGATGGAGAGCCAATCGTTTTTGCGTCGTCCTCCCAAGCACGCGATCACGGTATCTCCATCATCCATCAGGAGCTCAGTCTCGCCCCGAACATGAACGTTCGCGACAACATCTTCATGGGTCGCGAGATCATGACGGCGACGGGCGTGGATTTCGCCGAGGAAGAGCGCCAGACGCGCCTCCTGATGGAAGAACTCGAGGAGGAGATCGATCCCCTCACGCCGGTCGAGGACCTGCGCCTCGGCCAGCAGCAGATCGTCGAGATCGCCCGCGCGCTCTCGGTCAATTCCCGCATCCTGATCATGGACGAACCGACCTCGGCGCTTTCCGCCTCGGAAGTCGAGGTGCTGTTCAAGGTCATCCGCGACCTTACCGCCCGCGGCGTCTCGATCGTCTATATCTCCCATCATCTGGAAGAAGCGCTGCAGATCACCCATCACGCGGTGGTGCTGCGCGACGGGGCGATGACGGCCTATGCCGAGCGCAAGGATATCGATCTCGAATGGATCGTCCGCCACATGGTGGGCGAGAATTTCGACCTCGGCTCGCCGCCGGCCGGCTACGAGATGGGCGACGTCTCGCTCAAGATCGAGGAACTGACGGTGCCCGATCCCGGCGGCGCCGACTACGCGGTCGTCGACGGCATGTCGCTTTCGGTGCGGGCGGGCGAGATCGTCTGCATATACGGCCTGATGGGCGCGGGGCGCACGGAACTGCTGGAAACGGTCGCCGGCCGCCTCAAGGCGTCCTCCGGCAAGGTCGTGCTCAAGGGCAGGGACGTCACCGGCCAGTCGATCGCCGAGTGCATCCGCGCCGGTCTCGTCCTCGTTCCGGAAGACCGCCAGCGCGACGGTCTGGTGCAGACCATGACCGTCGGGCGCAATCTTTCGCTCGCCAGCCTCGGCGCCTTCACGCGCGGCCTCTTCACCTCCGGCTCCCGCGAAGCCGACATCGTCGGCAACGCGATCCGCAGGGTGCACATCAAGACCGATGGCGGCGCGGCGGCGATCGGCTCGCTCTCCGGCGGCAACCAGCAGAAGGTGGTCATCGGCAAGATGCTGGCGACCGACCCGCAAGTGATCCTGCTCGACGAGCCGAGCCGAGGCATCGACATCGGCGCCAAGGCCGAGGTCTTCAAGCTGCTCGCCGAGCGGGCGCGGCAGGGCCTCGCCGTCGTCTACACCACGTCCGAGCTCGGCGAGTGCCTCAGCATCGCGCACCGCATCATCGTCATGCGGCGCGGGCGCATCGCCGCCGAATTCGGCCCCGACGCGACCAAAGAACAGATCATGGCCGCCTCCGGCGAAGCCGTGCATGCCCATTAGGAGCGCTCCAGCATGTCAGTCACACCTGCAATGGACACGAAAGCGGCGGTAAGCGGCGGCAAGCGCAAGAAGAGCTTCGTCGAGCTCCTGTTCGAGGGCCGCGCCTTCTTCGCGCTGATCGCCATCGTCGTCGTCTTCTCGCTGATGTCGCCGAACTACTTCACGCTGAACAATTTCCTGATCATGGCCTCGCATGTGGCCATCTTCGGCCTGCTTGCGGTCGGCATGCTGCTCGTCATCCTCAATGGCGGCATCGACCTGTCGGTCGGCTCGACGCTCGGGCTTGCCGGCGTCGTTGCCGGGTTCCTCATGCAGGGCGTCACGCTGCCGCAGCTCGGCGTCATCCTCTACCCCTCGGTCTGGGTCGTCGTGGTGCTGACCTGCCTGCTCGGCGCGGTCGTCGGCGCGGTCAACGGCGTGCTGATCGCCTATCTGCGCGTGCCGGCCTTCGTGGCGACGCTCGGCGTACTCTATGTCGCCCGCGGCGTCGCGCTGCTGATGACCAACGGCCTCACCTACAACAATCTCGGCGGCCGCCCGGCGCTCGGCAATACCGGCTTCGACTGGCTCGGCTTCAATCGCCTCGGCGGCGTGCCGATCGGCGTCATCGTGCTCCTCGTCTTCGCCGTCGCCTGCCATGTGCTGCTGGCCCGCACGGCCTTCGGCCGCTGGCTCTATTCGTCCGGCGGCAACGAGCGCGCGGCGGAACTGTCGGGCGTGCCCGTCAAGCGGGTGCAGATCACGGTCTACATGCTGTCCGGCGTCTGCGCCGCGGTTGCCGGCCTCGTGCTCTCCTCGCAGCTCACCTCGGCAGGCCCCACGGCCGGCACGACCTACGAGCTGACGGCGATCGCCGCGGTCGTCATCGGCGGTGCGGCGCTCACGGGCGGGCGCGGGACGGTCGTCGGAACCATGCTCGGCGCCTTCGTGATCGGCTTCCTGTCGGACGGTCTCGTGATCATCGGCGTGTCGGCATACTGGCAGACGGTCTTCACCGGCGCCGTCATCGTCACCGCCGTTCTCTTGAACAGCATCAAATACGGCCGCCGCTGAAAAGCGGCGCCCGACTGGAACTGACCGCGGCCGGGAGAGGCGGACCATCGAATGGCCCGGAGGCGGAAAGTATTGCCGGAAACCGGCGCAACCGAACTCAACAAAGGGAGTGAGACCATGTTCAAAAAAGGAATGCGTGTACTTTTCGCCGCAACGGCCGCCTTGCCGCTGCTCTTCAGCTCCGCATGGGCCGAAGGCCTCATCACGGTCATCGTCAACGACCCGTCGAACCCCTACTGGTTCACGGAAGGCGAAGTGGCCAAGAAGACGGCCGAAGAACTCGGCTACACGGCCAATGTCGGTGCGCACAAGGGTGACACGAACACCGAAAGCAACCTGATCGACACCGCCATCACCAACAAGTCGGTCGCCATCATCCTCGACCCGGCGAATGCCGACGGTTCGGTCGGCGCGGTCAAGAAGGCGGTCGCTGCCGGCATCCCGGTCATCCTCGTCAATGCCGAGATCAACCAGGAAGGCCTCGCCAAGGCGCAGCTCGTTTCGAACAACGCCCAGGGCGCAGCCCTCGGCGCCCAGCAGTGGGTCGAGGCTGTCGGCGACAAGGGCAAATATGTCGAACTCTTCGGCGCCCCCTCGGACAATAACGCGGCGACCCGCTCGAACGGCTACGAAACCGTCCTGACGCAGTATCCGGACCTCGAGAAGGTCGCCAAGGAAGTGGCCGACTGGGATCGCACCAAGGGTCACGACAAGATGCAGTCAATGCTCCAGGCCAATCCGGACATCATCGGCGTGATCAGCGGCAACGACGAAATGGCCCTCGGCGCCATCGCCGCGCTCAAGGAAGCCGGCAAGCTCGACCAGGTGAAGGTCGGCGGCTTCGACGGCTCGCCGGACGCGGTCGCCGCCATCAAGGCCGGCGAACTCCAGTACACCGTTCTCCAGCCGGTCGCCGTCTTCTCGAAGGAGGCCGTCAAGCAGGCCGACAACGTGATCAAGACCGGCTCCACGGGCGTCGATACCGAAAAGCAGCTCTTCGATTGCCTCCTGATCACCAAGGACAATGTCGACAAGTACACCGCTCCGTTCGTCCTGAGCGAGTAAGCCGATCCGGGAGCGCCCCTCGGGCGCTCCCGACCTCAGCCCGGACCAGCTTGGCATTTTCCTTGCCGCCCGATACGAGAGACGAAGCCTCTATCCTCGAAGCATGGCAGGGTTTCCCCGTGAACAAGAAAGTCGACGTCAAGGATTTGCTTTCGGAAGAGCTGCCGAGCGACAGCCGGCATGCGCGCCAGCTCGTGCGCCGCCGGATGATCGCCGAGACGGTCATCGCCGAAGGCTCCATCCGCATCGAGGACCTGACCGAACGCTTCGGCATCAGCCTCATGACGGCGCACCGCGATGTCGACGAACTCGTCAGCCGCGGCCTCTTCCGCAAGACGCGCGGCATCGTCTCCGCCGCGCCGACGAGCCTGATCGAATCCTCCGACGTCTACCGCGCCACCCGTCAGGGCAAGGAGAAGAAGGCCATCGGCAAGGCGGCCATGCAGTTCGTCGAGCCGGGGCAGGCGATCTTCATGGACGACGCCACGACCGTGCACGAGATGACCCGCTTCCTGTCGGCCAAGGTGCCGCTGACGGTCATCACCAATTCGCTCGTCCTCATCAACGAGCTGAAGGAGGTGAGCGACCTCAACCTCATCTGTCTGGGCGGCCAGTTCTACCACTGGTGCAATGCCTTCATGGGGCACATCACCACCAACGAGATTCGCCGGCTGCGCGCCGACACCGTGTTCATGTCGCTGTCGGCCATCGTCGACGATGTGGTCTACCACCAGTCGCCGGAAACGGTGGAGACCAAGCGGGCGATGTTTGAAAGCGCCTCGCGCCGTGTGCTCCTGGCCGACCATACCAAGTTCGAGCGGCGCGCGCTGCATCATTTTGCGACGCTCCAGGAGTTCGACGCCGTGATCGTCGACGAGGATATCCCGATCTCCCATCTGTCGCGCATGCGCGCCAAGGGGATCAACGTCATAGTGGCGGACGGGGAACGGGCCGGCTGAGGCTGCCGCTGCCGCGGTTGCCCGTCATGCCGGTCGCCGTTCCGCCATTCGCTTGAGAATGGAGGCATGGATGCCCTGCATCATGGGTATAGACAGCGGCCTGACGGTGACCAAGGCCGTCATCTTCGACGCGGACGGGACGGTGCTTGCCATCGCCCGGCGCCGCGTTCCCCAGTTGATCCCCGCGCCGCAGCA
>CBIMFD010000131.1:0-9553 GCA_966243085.1 uncultured Shinella sp. | reverse complement strand
AGGTCCTCGGCAATGCCGTTCACCTTCTCCAGCGCCTGGTAGAGCGGCACGGTGCCGATCGGGACCGGCGAATTGCGGATGATCCATTCGCGGATGTTGTGGATGTTGCGGCCGGTCGAAAGGTCCATGACCGTGTCGGCGCCCCAGCGGATCGCCCAGACCATCTTCTCCACCTCTTCCGCCATGGAGGAGGTGACGGCGGAATTGCCGATATTGGCGTTGATCTTCACGAGAAAATTCCGGCCGATGATCATCGGCTCGGCTTCCGGGTGGTTGATGTTGGCGGGGATGACCGCCCGTCCGCTTGCGACTTCCTGCCGGACGAATTCCGGCGTCACGAAATCGGGAATGTGCGCGCCAAAACTCTCGCCGTCGCGAGCGAGCGCTTCCTTCGTGGCCTTGCGGCCGAGGTTCTCGCGGATGGCGATGAACTCCATCTCCGGCGTGACGATGCCGGCGCGGGCATAGGCGAGCTGCGTCACGGCCCGGCCGTCCTTCGCGCGGCGCGGGCGGTTGCGGACCGGAAATTCCGGCGTCAGCCGCTCGCCGGTGGCAAAACCGTTGTCCTCCGGGCGGACATGGCGGCCGTCATAGAGTTCCGTATCGCTGCGGGCGGCGATCCACGTTTCGCGAAGGCGCGGCAGGCCGGTCTCAATGGCGACGACATGGGCGGGATCGGTATAGGGGCCGGAGGCGTCGTAGACGGTGACGGGCGGCTCGCCGGAGGTCGGATGCAGGGCGATCTCGCGCATCGGCACGCGGATATCCGGGTGCAGATCGCCGGGAATGTGGATTTTCCGCGAGGCGGGCAGGGCGCCGGTCGTGACGGTGGGGGTGAGTGTCTTTGCGGCAATGTTCATCGGTGAGGCTCCAAGTTGCGGTTGGAGACCCAGTCCTAGAGCCGGAATGATGGAAGGACGCCGATGCGCAATCCGGTTCACGGATTGCCCCTCACAGCGCTTGCACCGTCCCTACGCCAGTATGAACTGGATCAGGTTCAACGGGTCACTGCGCTGCGGATGCCAGCAGTATCTCAGCCCCTTGTCGGGACCCCCCTGGTGAATGCGGTTAGCAAAAACGCTGCGGGAGGATTTGTCAATATGGGAGAGTCATGTAAGTCATTTCTTACATTTAGTTGCGTTACATATTGATGATATGTAGCGGAAACAACAGCCGAATCACGCCCTCTCCACCGTCATCGTCGGGCTTGACCCGAGGACGACGATGGAGGGTGGGGAGCGGGGGGGGACGAAAAACGGCGGGCCTATGCCCCGCCGTTCCATTCAAAATGGCTTGTGAGAACTACTCCCGCTCGCCCGTCAAATTCAGCAGGAGCTGGAAGATGTTGACGAAGTTGAGATAGAGCGACAGCGCGCCGAAGACGGCCATCTTCTGCTGGGATTCCTGGTCGATGTTCTCCGCGTACTGCTCCTTGATGTTCTGCGTGTCCCAGGCGGTGAGGCCCACGAAGACGGCGATGCCGATCACGGAGATGGCGAACTGCAGGGCGCTGGAGCCGAGAAAGATGTTGACCACGGAGGCGATGACGACGCCGATGAGACCCATCATCAGGAACGAGCCGAACTGCGAGAGGTCGCGCTTCGTCACATAGCCGTAAAGGCTCGTCGCGCCGAACATGGTGGCGGCAATGAAGAAGGTGCGCGCGATGCTCGTACCGGTGAAGACGAGGAACACCGATGCGAGCGAGAGGCCCATGACGGCACAGAAGGCCCAGAAGGTCATCTGCGCGGCGCTTGCCGACATCGTCTGGATCTTGAACGAGAAGAAGAAGACGAAGGCGAGCGGCGCCAGCATTACCACCCATTTGAGCGGCGAGGAGAAGATCGGCACGTAAAGCGCCGGGGTCGAGCCGACGATGAAGGCGACGAGGCCGGTGATGACGAGGCCGGCGCCCATATAGTTGTAGATGCGCAGCATGTGCTGGCGCAGGCCCTCGTCGAAGAGGGCGGCCGACTGCGCCTTCGCGCCGTAGCCATATTGCTGCTGGATGGGTTCCATGGTGGTTCTCCTTTGAAGGGTTGATCAGTAGAGCGTGCGCAGGAGGTCCCGCGCGGTTTCGGCCAGGTCGTCGGCCTTGCGGCTTTCCGAGACCAATGCATAGGCGACGTCGCCGATCTGCCAGTAGGCGGCACGGGCATTGTCGGCGTGGAAGAGCAGGACGTGCTGCACGGCGAAGGAGCCGGGGCGCACGGCAAAGAGCGACAGGCGCTCACCCTTTTCCGGTTCCAGTTCCAGCTCCACGCTCGGGCCGTAGACGGAGGGATAGACCTGCGCGTCGGTCACGCTCCAGCCCTTCGGCAGGTCCGGCAGGACGATGGCCGTCGCGGAGCGGATTTCCGCGGGATCGAAGGTGTCGGTCTCGGGCTGCGAGACCATGGCATCGCGCAGGAGTGTCGTGCGGTGCGCGCGCACGGCCTCTTCCACGAAGGCGGGCGGCGGCGTGGAGGCGATGACCTCGCTCGGGCCGAACGGGCCGAAGGCGGCATGGGCCGCCCAGCCGGCGGCGACGAAGAGGGTGACGGTGGCGGCACGGCGGAAGCCGGCGAAGATGCGCCGGCGCGAGAGCGAGCGCTCCAGCAGGCGCGCGGCCTCGCGCGTCGCCTGCCGGCCCGGCGTGCGGTGGTCGGCGAGCGCCAGGCGCAGTTCGTCGCGCACGCGCAGGTCTTTCATGATCTGGGCGGCGACCTCCGGCCGTTCCGAGAGATAGGCTTCCACCTCGATGCGCCGGCCGACGGCGAGCTGGTCGTCGACATAGGCGTTGAGGTCGGATTCGAGAATGGGATCATTGCTTGTCATCGCCAGTACCTCCGACGAGTCTGAGATGGGTGCCGGCGCCCGCCCGTTCGCCCTGCTCGAAGGCGCGCAGGCGCTGGCGCGCGCGGGAAACGCGCGACATAAGCGTGCCGACGGGAATGCCGAGCGCTTCGGCCGCTTCCTGATAGGAAAGCTCCTCTATGGCGACGAGATGCAGCGCCGCGCGCTGTTCTTCCGGCAGGTCGAAGAAGGCGTTGCGGAGCTGCGTGAGGCGTACCGAGTGGTCCTGCCCGGCAGGCGTCGCAACCTCGGCGATCTCGGCAGCGGCGTCGCGTCGCCGCTCCTGCGAGCGGCGCTGGCGCAGCCGGTCGACATGCGCATTGTGCAGGATCGACATCAGCCAGTTGCGGACATTGGCGCCGGTGCGGAAGGTCGCCTGCCGTTCATAAGCCTTCACGAGCGCATCGTGCACGAGGTCTTCGGCCTCGTCGGGATTGCGCACGAGCGACAGCGCATAGCGCCGTAGCGCGCCGAGCTGTCCGATCACGTTGAAGCCGGGTGTCTTTCCGTTCATGCCCCAGTATACGGAACCCGGGTCGTTCCTATTCCATCCTCGCCGAGAAAAAATCACATGAACGGGATAGACGGCCGGCCCCAGGCGAGGACCGGCCGTATGATCGGTGTTGCTGGATGGATCAGCAGAGCGGCGAGCGGTTCATCAGCATGATGTCGCTCGACGTCAAGGTGATGCGCGAGGGCTCGTCGATCTGCTCGAGCACGGCGTGCAATGCCTTGTCCAGGCAGAATTCGGCGACTTCGGCGTCCAGCGATTTGGCCGATTCCAGCGCGAAGGCGACAAGTCTTGCCAGCGCTATCAGTTCATGGCCGCGGTCTTCACTCTCGATAGTGTCGATTTTCATGTTTCTGCCCCCAGAGCGGATGCTCTTCTCTAGCCCCTGGCGGCGAGTATAGGCGTGACTCTCCGGTCTTGCGCGTGACTTGAGCGTGACACACGCTGAATGGGAAAATGCACGTTCCTTCAGGTTTTCGGTTGATTGGCCGCCATGCGCCAGAGGGATGTCGCGCGGAAGCTCCAGTTTCCCCGCTTTTCAGGGCTTTGCGGAGCATAATCGCGGAGCACGGCAAGAAGCGCGAGTGCATCCTCCCGCTTTCTGTCGACATTACTTGCAAGGAATAGTTGCAGTAGTTCGCCGCGGCTTTCCGCCATGCCCGCCCTGTCGAGGATCGCGGACCATGTCCTGTCCTTGTAGAAGAGGGCGCGGGCGGCGGCGCGAAGGCGTTCCAGGTCTTTCCCGCCGAGGCGTCCCAGCGTCTCCAGTCGGTCGAGCGTCGCTTCCACGTTGACGAGGGCGAGCGAGAGGGCGGGATAGCCGAGCTCGGCCGGCCCGTGCAGCAGCGCGACATCCGCGTCGTCGACACGGCGGCCGCTGGCGTAATCCTCGTAGATGCCGCCGATGCCGATCATGCCGAAGGCGTCGCACTCGGCTGCCCGCAGCGCGCCCATGCTGGCCGCGCCGAAGACGGTGACGCCCGCCTCCAGCGCATAGAGGATCTCCTTGTGCCAGACGGGCGCGACATGCTCGAAGTTGCCGTCGACGATGCCGATGGCCGTCGCGCCTGCCCGTACCGCGGCAAGAACGTCGCCATGGGCGGCCGGCGGACGGGCTTCGACCGTGCCGGCGCAGAGACGAGGGGCATCGGGCAGGCTCGGGCCAGCGAAGAGGATCTTCATGGCGTTCCGAACACCATGCGGGAGAGGGCGCGGGGGCCGAGGGCATGGCGGCGCGCGCCCTCGGGATTTTCAAGATCGGGCGCGACCGTCTTGACTACACAGACGGGAAGGGCGCCATCGCCGAGCGGCACGGCCACAACAGGGGCTATGCCGGCCGCGGCCAGCCGCTCCAGGCACCAGGCGAGCAGCGCGGCCGCATCGCCGGCTGGAGCAGGGTAGGGCTTCGCCGGCTGGGGCCGGGCCTTGAAGAGCGCCAGCGTTTCCTTCGGCAGCGGCCGCGTGAAGGTTTCTGCGAAGAGATCGTCGCGCGCTCCGCTGATATAGGTCAGCCTCGACTGGGCGGCTTCGGTGAGCGCGCGGATGGCGGCGCGCGCGGCGACAGGATGGGTGCCGTAGCCGATCGTGGCGTCATGAAAGAGCGGGCTTTGCCGCTGAAGGATTCCTTCTTCAGCAAGCACGGCGGCATAGGTCGGCACGGCGAGATCGCTGGTGATATCGAAGAGGCGAAGGACGAGGCCGTTCTCGTGGAAGCGGCCGGCAAGGCAATCGACGACGGGATCGCGGAGGCTGGCGGGATCGACGGCGGTTGCAAGGCGCTTCGGCCCCGGCAGGAGGCGCCACAGCCGGTCGGCATCGCGCTCGATGCGCTCCAGCAGACCGTGCAGGACGGCCTCCGTCTCGCAATTGCCCGAAGCAAGGCCGTCGGAGGATTGCCAGAAGCGCGGTTCCACGGGCGTGCGGTCGAGGATCACGGCTTCGCGCGGCACCCATATGTATTTTCCGGTCACGATATCGCGGCCGGCGAGCCAGTCGAGCGTCTCGTCCTCGCCGATGAATGGCTGGCCGGCTGCTATGAGGATGTCGAGCGGCAGGCAGGTTTCCCCGGCGGCGGCGAAATCGCGGCGCGATGCACGACGCGCCGGAGCGAGCGGATCGCCCGCCACGGACCGTTCCAGCGCCTCCATGGCGGCGGAAACCTTCGCGTCGATATCGGTGATGCCCTTGCCCTGATTGATGACGATGGAGCGGGCATTGGGGCTGACGGCATTCCAGACCGGAATGCCGAGGCGGTCCAGTCCAGTCAGGCGGGCGAGCCGGGTGATGCCGAACCGGGGCAATAATGCCTCGATCCGGCTCCAGGTCTCATCGGGCCCGCAGATGCGGTCCGAGTAGTTCACTCGCTACCGAATGTCGTCAGCCGTCGAGGAAACCACCGGAAACGGAACCGGCAGACGCAGCGCGCGCTGCGAGGTTGACGCCACGGGTGATCGTCACGCCGGTCTTGCGCAGATCGTCGGCGGTCTTGAGATCTCCGGTGGCCGGAGCGGCAACCTGGCTGACCGTGCCTGCGTCGAGATCGACCATCCAAAGGCCGTCTTCTCCTTCGAGACCGATAACCACTATCTTCGACATTTCGATGTCCCCCGTTTCAGATCGAGTTTTAGAATCCGGCCTTCTTGAGCCCTTCGCGATACAATTCCCTGTGCCGCTTTTCCTTGATCGGCACGACCGCCATCCAGGTTTCGAGATCGAAATTCGGATTGACGTCGAAGGTGCGACGGACGAACTGGCGTGCTTTTTTCATGTCGCCGAGCATGCCCCAGCAGGCCGCGGACAGGCGGTGGACCGGCGTGCGGTCTTTCATCCGGTCGATATAGGCGAGCGCCGCCGGGTATTCTCCCATGAAGTAGCTGGCGCTGGCGGCGGTCCAGAAATATTCATCGGGCGCAAGGGGATTGAGCTCGATCGCGTGCTCGATCTTTTCCAGGCCGACATCGGGCCGCGAGGCCTGGACGAGCGTGTCGGCATAGCTGGCGATGACATTGGCGTAATGCGGGCTCAAGGCTTCGGCCCGTTCGAGATAGGCGACGCTGTCGTCGAACTGACGGGCATAGAGTTTCACGACGCCGAGTTCGCGATAGCCGGCGGGCAGGCGCTCGTCGGCGCGGATAGCCGCCTCCGCATGGTGCTCGGCCTGGCTCAGCAGGTCCGCGTCGCCGCGTGCCGTCACCAGCCATTCGAGGAAATAGCTGCGGGCGAGGCCTCCGATGGCGGGGGCGAAGCCGGCATTGGCCCGCAGGGCCTCGCGAAAGCTCTTGCGAGCGCGTCGGATATCGGGCAGCGCGAGGTTCTTCAACTGGCCCTGGCCGATCAGGAAGCTGCGATAGGCGTCGGCATCGCGCTCGTAGTCGCCGCGCACCAGCTCGTTGTGCTCGATCTGCGTGGCGATGGCGCCGGCGACCTGCTGGGCGATCGTCTGGCGGGAGTGCGCAAGGCCCTCGGCCGAAAGCGGAAAGCGATCGGCCCAGATGACCTCATCGCTGCCGAAGAAGATAAGCTGGGCAAAGAGCGTGTGGCCCTCGCCCTCATCGCGCAGCCGCGTCTCCAGGATATAGCTGATCTTGTGGCGCTCGTAGGTCGCGGCGCGGTCGGCCTGCAGCGAAATCTGCGCGGCGGTGTGCGGCGCGATGATGGAGACGGAGCGCAGCGCGCAAAGGCCGATGGTCACATCCTCGATCAGCGCTTCGGAAAAGCGGACCGCCACGCGCGAGGCAAGGCTGGTGACGGGCGGCAGCAGGACGAGGCGCGGCGGGTTGCGGCGCGGCAACGCAATCTCGCCCGTCGGCGGAAGGAGTATCTGTGCCGGCGGCTCCCGCATCACCAGGGTTGCGGCCGCCCGTCGCCCCGTCAGGAGGGCGCGCACCTCTTCGTCGTCGGGCGTTTTCTCCAGAAGACGGAGGGCGGCGGCGGAGCGGGCTTGCCGGGTGGCGCCGTCTTCCCCGCCGTCTATCAGGGCCCTGCGCAGAAGCGCCATATGGCCCGCGCGCTGCAGGGCGATCCAGTTTTCGAGATTGCGGTTGCGGGGCTTCACCGATTTCAGGAAATCCTCGGCGAGAAGGTCGACCAGAAGGCCGAGGTCCGCATCCTCGCGCACCTGCTCGACGTCGCATTCCACGGGCTCGTCCCCGAGGGCGATGGCCGTTTCGGAAAAGGCGAGATAGGTCCGGCCGAGTTCCCGCTGGCGTTTCTGCACGCGCGAGACGGTCTGGCGGAGATTGGCGAAGGCGGCGGGGCTCGCCTCGTCCCAGAAGAGGCCGGCCGCATCGGTGCGCGACATTTCCGGAAGGCCGCGCGCCCGAAGATAGCAGAGGATCAGGACCGCCTTTTCGGGAAAGACGATGTTGTTTTCGCCCTCATCGAGCAGGCGCAGTTGGCCGAACGTCTGCAGCCGTGCGGGCATTTCGGGTCAGATCCGCAGTTCCGGAGCGCTTTCCGCACGGTCGCCTGCCTCGCTGGTGCTTGCCCGCGAAAGCGCGGTGGCGAGCTGGATGATCGACTTGCGCACGCCGGCGTCCTCGATCTTCAGGAAGGCTCGGTTGAGATCGAGACCTTCCTTGGAGGAAACGAAGGTGGAGACGTCGCCCGTCTCCTGTCCGACGGCCGCGCTCGGTCCGGCGCTCTCGTCGTCCTGGAAGAAGAAGCTCGGTGGAACGCGGAAGACGTCGGAGATCGCCTGCAGGCGGCTGGCGCTGATGCGGTTGGTGCCCTTCTCGTATTTCTGAACCTGCTGGAAGGTCACACCCAGGCGGTCGGCGAGCGCCTCCTGGCTCATGCCCACCATGAGCCGGCGCAGGCGAACGCGGGAGCCGACGAAGACGTCGATCGGATTGGGCGTTTTCTTGATCATGAGGCTTTCTCCCCTGAATGCATGCCGGGGCACGGCGAAACACGAACGTCTCGTCACTCTGCTTGAATCGCCGGCTGGATGCAACTGTCGCGGCAAGGATTTTCGCCATGCCGCAACGTCAGGCAGGGGCTAGATGTCGTAGCTCTGGGGCGCGCTGAGCGACGCGATGAACCTCTTCGTGCGCTCGCGCTCGGGCATGGAGAAGATGGTGCGCGGGGCGCCCTGCTCGACGACCACGCCGCCATCGAGGAAGACGACGGCATCGGCGACGCGCGAGGCGAGGCGCAGGTCGTGCGTCGCCATCACCATGGTCGTGCCCTCGCGCGCAAGGCGGCTCAACACCTCGACGACTTCTTCCGCAAGCTCCGGATCGAGCGCGGAAGTCGGCTCGTCGCAGAGGAGTACCCTCGGCGAGGGGGCGAGCGCCCGGGCGATCGCCACGCGCTGCTGCTGGCCGCCGGACAGCGTCGCCGGCCAGGCTTCGGCCTTGTGCGCCATGCCGACCTTCTCCAGCAGTTCCATGGCGCGGGCGCGTGCCTTGCCGGCCGGCCACTTGAGGACGGTCACGAGGCCTTCCATGACATTGCCGATGGCCGTCTGGTGCGGGAAGAGCTGGAAGTTCTGGAAGACCATGCCGGTCTGGCGGCGCAGCTTCTGGATCGCCTCCCAGCCGACCTTGCGGCCGTGAGCGAACTCGATCCGCTCCTCGCCGAGACGGATGGCGCCGGAGGTCGGCACTTCCAAGAGGTTGATGCAGCGCAGGAGCGTGCTCTTGCCGCCGCCGGACGGGCCGACCAGCGCGGTGACGGTGCCCTCGGCAAGGGTGAGGCTGATGTCGCGCAGCACATGGTTGTCGCCGAAGCGCTTTTCGATATGGGACAGCTCGATCATGTGCGGGCCTCCAGGAAGCCGCCGTAGCGGGCGAAGCGCCGCTCGAGGCGCACCTGCAGGGACGAGAGCACCGAGCTCAGCGCGAGATAGATCAGCGCCGCCTCGATATAGAGGATCAGCGGCTCGTAGGTGGTGGCGACGATGCGCTGGGCGGTCTGGAAGAGCTCCGGCACCGTGACCGCGGCGGCAAGCGAGGTATCCTTGACCAGCGAGATGAACGTGTTGGAAAGCGGCGGGATGGCAACGCGCGTCGCCTGCGGCAGCACGGTGCGGCGCATGGCCTGCGACCAGCTCATGCCGATGGAGTAGGCCGCTTCCCACTGGCCGCGCGGCACGGCGGAAATGGCCGCCCGCACGATCTCCGAGGAATAGGCGCCGACATTGAGGGTGAAGCCGATCAGCGCCGCCGGGAAGGCGTCGAGCAGGATGCCGAGGCTCGGCAGGCC
>CBIMFD010000130.1:0-9593 GCA_966243085.1 uncultured Shinella sp. | reverse complement strand
CAAAGCCACACGGAATTTGTCCCGCCTCAGACGATCTCCTCGATCGCTGCGACCAGCCGGTCGCATTCATCCGGCGTGCCGATGGTGATGCGCAGGAAATCAGAGATGCGGGGCTTGGCGAAGTGGCGCACCAGCACGGCGCGCTCGCGCAGGCTCTTTGCCAGCGCTTCGCCGCTGTGAACCGGATGACGGGCGAAGACGAAGTTCGCCTGCGAGGGCAGCACCTCGAAGCCACGCTGGCGCAGCGCTCCCGTGACGCGCTCGCGCTGCTCGATCACCTTGCCGCGCGTTTCGTCGAACCATTCCCGATCGTCGATGGCGGCAGCGGCGCCGGCCTGTGCGACGCGGTCGAGCGGGTAGGAATTGAAGCTGTCCTTCACGCGCTCCAGTGCGTCGATCAGCGGGCGCTGGCCGATGGCGTAGCCGACGCGAAGACCTGCCAGCGAGCGGGACTTGGAGAGCGTGTGGATGACGAGCAGGTTGTCGTATTTCTTCGTCAGCGGAATCGCGCTCTCGCCGCCGAAATCGATATAGGCCTCGTCGATCGCCACCGGCAGGTCCGGGTGGCTTGAGACGAGCTTTTCGATTGCCGAAAGCGGCAGGCCGATGCCAGTCGGGGCGTTCGGGTTCGGCAGGATGATCGCGCCGGCCGGACGCGCATAATCGGCAAGGTCGACGGTGAAATCGTCCTTCAGCGGGATCTCTACCGACTCGATGCCGAAGAGGCGGCAATAGGTTGGGTAGAAGCTGTAGGTGATGTCCGGGTAGAGGAGCGGCCTGTCATGCTTGAGAAGCGCGACGAAGGCGTGCGCCAGCACCTCGTCCGAGCCGTTGCCGACGAAGACCTCGTCGGCTTCGACGCCGTGGAAGCGGGCGATCGCCTGACGAAGCGCAAGGGCGGACGGATCGGGATAGAGCTTCAGGCTGTCGGCGACCGCGCCTCTCATGGCGGCGATCGCCTTCGGCGAGGGGCCGTAAGGGTTCTCGTTGGTGTTGAGCTTGATGAGGTTTTGAATGCGCGGCTGCTCGCCGGCGATATAGGGCTTGAGCGTGGCGACGATCGGCGACCAGAATTTGCTCATGGCGTCAATTCCTGCGATTTGCGATGAAATGGGCGGTTTCGATCAGGATGCCGGCCCGATGGCTGAACGGCGCAAGAAGCGCCTCGGCCTCCGCAACGAGTTCCTTGAGCCGGTTTTCCGCCCAGGCCTGGCCCCCGCGGGAAACCAGTGTCGCCTTGCCGCGCCCGGCGTCCTTGCCGGTCGCCTTGCCCATGGTGGCGGCGTCGGCGGTGAGGTCGAGCAGGTCGTCGGCGATCTGGAAGGCAAGGCCGACGGTCCCGCCGTAGCGGCGCAGCGTCCGCCGGTCCTCTGCGGAGGCGCCGGCGACGATCGCGCCGGCCTCGCAGGCAAAGCGCAGCAGCGCGCCGGTCTTCATCGCCTGAAGGGTGACGATGCCGTCCTCATCCGGTGCCACCTTCTCCGCCGCAAGGTCGAGTGCCTGACCGCCTGCCATGCCGCCGATGCCGGCGGCGCGGGAAAGCGCCAGCACCAGCGCCGTCTTGGCGGTGTCCGGCAGGCGCGTCTCGGGCGCGGCGACGATGTCGAAGGCGAGCGTCAGCAGGCTGTCGCCGGCGAGGATCGCGGCGGCTTCGTCGAAGGCGACGTGCACGGTCGGCTGGCCGCGGCGCAAATCATCATCGTCCATCGCCGGCAGGTCGTCATGGACCAGCGAATAGCAATGGATGCATTCGAGCGCTGCGCCGATGCGCAGCGCATTCGCCCTTGCTTCATCACCGAAAAGGGCGGCGGACTCGATGACGAGGAAGGGCCGCAGGCGCTTGCCGCCATTCAGCACCCCATGGCGCATGGCGGCGAGCAGACGCTCGGGGCGGGCGATCTCGTCCGCCTGCAGGCGGGCGGAGAGCAGGGTGGCGAGCAGCGCCTCCACCGCTTCGGCATTGCTTTTCAGAAGGGTCTGGAACTGCTGGTGACGTTCGCTCATGGCCGCTCTTTGGCACGCGCTTTCCGGGGACGCAACGGCAATGCCCGGACGGGTCTCAAAGATTCGCGCCGCAGACTGGTTTTTGCCGGGCCGTGACGGTATGAAGGCGCAATGACGGGAGGAGGGGTGCCGGCTCTTGGACATCGTACCGGAAACACGGGCAGAGACGGAGGTTCGATCCAGTGACAGGGACGGCTGGATGACTCGCTTTCGCCGGCAATGGCGCCGCGCCGTTCTGATGTTCCTCGCTCTCATGGCGCTGCCCTACCTGCTGATCGCCCTCTATGCGGTCGAGTTCGTGCGGCCGGTCTCCACGCTGATGCTGCGCGATCTCGTGCTCCTTCGCGGCTACGACCGGCAATGGGTGTCGTTCGACGATATCTCGCCCCATCTCGTGCAGGCCGTGATGATGTCGGAGGACGGGCAATATTGCTCCCATGCCGGCATCGACTGGAGCCAGATGCGCGCCGTGATCAACGAAGCGCTCGCCGGCGAGCAGACGCGCGGGGCAAGCACCATTCCCATGCAGACGGCCAAGAACCTCTTCCTCTGGAACGGCCGTTCCTTCGTGCGCAAGGCGCTGGAGCTGCCGCTCGCGATCGCTGCGGATTTCGTCTGGAGCAAGCGGCGCTTGATGGAGATCTATCTCAACATCGCCGAATGGGGCCCCGGCATCTACGGTATCGAGGCCGCGGCGCGGCATCATTTCAATGTCTCGGCGGCAAAGCTCACGCGCCGGCAGGCGGCGCTTCTTGCCGTTTCCCTGCCCAATCCCTACGAGCGCAACGCCGGCAAGCCGGGGCGCGGATTGCAGCGCCTCGCGCGGGTGATCGAGCGGCGGGCGAGCCGGTCGGGCGAATATATCAAGTGCCTTTATGAGTGAGTTCAGGGCTTTTCATTGGCGCCCGCGGCCTTGAGCGCCTAGGCTCCGGTGCATGCAAGGAGCTCCGTGAATGTCAGATCTTACCCTCTATGTCGGCAACAAGAACTATTCCTCCTGGTCCTTCCGGCCGTGGATCGCCATGGAAGCGGCGGGCGTGCCCTTCACGGACAAGGTGATCCCCTTCGATTTCGCCGCCGGCAATCCCGAATTCCACAAGCTCTCGCCGACCGGCCGCGTCCCGGTGCTGCATCACGGCGACGTGCGGGTGTGGGAATCCCTTGCCATCATCGAATATGTCGCCGAACTTTTCCCCGAGGCCGGCATCTGGCCGAAGGACCGGGTGGCGCGCGCCGAGGCGCGGGCGATCTCAATGGAGATGCTCTCGGGCTTCCGCGCACTCCGCAATGCCTGCCCGATGAACATCCGCCGCACGCCGGGCGAAATCGCCCTGCCGGAGGGCGTTGCGGACGATGTCGCCCGTATCGAGGCCATCTGGAAGACCGCGCTTGCCCGTTCGGGCGGGCCGTTCTTGTTCGGCGCCTTCTCCGCCGCCGATGCCATGTATGCGCCGGTCGTCAACCGCTTCGAGATCTACCGCCTGACGAAGGACGAGACGGTCCTTGCCTATATGGCGCGCGTGAAGGCGCATCCGGCCTGGCGGAAGTGGCAGGCGGCGGCGCTTGCCGAGCCGTGGATCGTGCCGGAAGACGAGGTGTGAGCCGGAGCGACAAAAAATCCGACCGGGGACTGGTCAAGCGGGGTTTTGCCATGTATAAGCCCGGCCAATTTCCGAGATAACGGCATGTCCCTGTCAGCCATCCGGTGGCATGAGGACGTGTTTGCCCGATAAGTGGAGTTTAGAAATGGCCGTTCCGAAAAGAAAAGTGAGCCCGTCCAAGCGCGGTATGCGCCGTTCCGCAGACGCCCTGAAGGCTCCGACCTATATCGAAGACAAGAATTCGGGTGAACTGCGCCGTCCGCACCATGTCGATCTGAAGACCGGCATGTATCGCGGCCGTCAGGTCCTGACGCCGAAGGAAAACGCATAACGCGTTTCGGCATAAGCTGAGATCAAGGGCCGGCTCGACCGGCCCTTTTCTTTTGCTCTCTTCCTTTCCGGCGCGCGTGACGTTTTCTTGCGTCGAATCTTCCGCTAAGACGGCGGAAAGGTCGTCTCCAGAACAACCGGGGGAGCGTCGCACATGCTTTTGGCCATTCCGCTGCTGATCATTCCGTTGGTTCTCTACAACCTCGCCATGACGGGGCTCTTCGGCGACGGTGGCGTCGCCGTGCTCGACGGCGAGGTGATGGCGGTCGATATGCTCTCCGGCACGACCTGGACCATGGCTTTCGGGGACCTGCTCATCTTCATCGCGCTCGTGCTGCTCTTCGTGGAGATCCTGAAGGCGACGCATCCCGGTTCTCGTGCGCTCCTCGACCACATGCTGTCGATGGTGCTGTTCGTGGCTTTCCTCGTCGAGTTCCTTTTGGTGCAGGGCGCGGCGACGCAGATATTCTTCATCCTGATGACGATCTCGTTCATCGACGTGATCGCCGGCTTTGCCGTGTCGATCCGCACGGCGGGGCGGGACGTCTCGATCGGGCTGTGACGGAGGAGAACCGTGAAAGGGAACCCCGTCGCGCTTTGCCGATAGGAGACGGTGCGGATAGCCCCGCCTTTCTCAGCTCAGATTGTCGAGCTTCGTCTGCAGGGCCCGGAGCTGTTCCTTCAGTTCGTCGAGATCCTTCGCCTCGGCCTTGCGGGTTTCCTTGGGCGGAGCGGCGTTGGCGAAAGGCGAGAACATCTTCATCGCCTGCTGGAAGAGTTCCGTATTGCGCCGCGTCGTCTCCTCGATGAGCTGCATCGGAACCTGGAGGTTCTTGCCGAGCGGGGTGTCGCCGAAGGTCTTGTTGATCTGCTCGCGCATCTGCGATTGCTGCTCGGCGAAGGCCTGCATGGAGTGCTCGAGATAGCTCGGCACGACCATCTGCATCTGGTCGCCGTAGTAGGAGATCAACTGGCGCAGGAACGAGATCGGCAGCAGCGTGTTGCCGGTCTTGGATTCCTGCTCGAAGATGATCTGCGTCAGCACCGAATGGGTGATGTCCTCGCCGGACTTGGCGTCCTGCACGGTGAAATCCTCGCCCTTCTTGACCATGACCGCGAGGTCGTCCAGCGTCACATAGGTGCTGGTGCCCGTGTTGTAGAGGCGGCGGTTGGCGTATTTCTTGATGACGATCTGACCGTCGTTCCTGGCCATTAGGGTCTCCTCATCCCCGTGTTCCCGTGTGCTTTTTGATTGCGGCGAGTATCGGCAAAAAGAGGGCTGCTGACAATCGAATTGTGCGATGCGGCGAGGAATGCTGCGCAACATGGAAATTCATGCTGCACGCGCCTTCCATGAAATTTTAGCGGCATCGGATATCCCGTTTGACTCTCCTTGCCCGCTTTGCCAGTTTCGGTCTCGGGAGAACCGCCGGGCTTGCGCCGTTCGTGCGCCGGGCCCGGTTCCAAGGCCGGCCGCAAGGCCCTCAGAACTGAGGAAGCACACCATGAGCACCCCGTCCATCGTCATCGCCAGCGCCGGCCGCACCGCGGTCGGATCCTTTAACGGAGCCTTCGCCAACACGCCCGCCCACGAAATGGGCGCGGCCGTGATCTCGGCGGTTCTGGAGCGCGCTGGCGTGGCGGCCGAAGAGGTGGACGAGGTGATCCTCGGCCAGGTCCTTCAGGCCGGCGAAGGCCAGAACCCGGCCCGGCAAGCCGCCATCAAGGCGGGCCTGCGCCAGGAGGCGACCGCTTGGGGCATGAACCAGCTCTGCGGCTCGGGCCTTCGGGCCGTCGCACTCGGCATGCAGCAGATCGCCACGGGCGACGCCGGCATCATCGTCGCCGGCGGCATGGAATCCATGTCGATGGCCCCGCATTGCGCGCACTTGCGCGGCGGCGTGAAAATGGGCGACTTCAAGATGATCGACACGATGATCAAGGACGGCCTGACGGACGCCTTCTACGGCTATCACATGGGCATCACCGCCGAGAACGTCGCAAAACAGTGGCAGCTCTCCCGGGAGGAGCAGGACGCCTTTGCCGTCTCCTCGCAGAACAAGGCCGAGGCCGCCCAGAAGGAGGGCCGCTTCAAGGACGAGATCGTTCCCTTCGTCGTCAAGACCCGCAAGGGCGACATCACCGTCGATGCCGACGAATATATCCGCCACGGCGCCACCCTCGACGCCATGGCCAAGCTGAAGCCCGCCTTCGACAAGGAAGGCACGGTGACGGCGGCCAATGCCTCCGGCCTCAACGACGGGGCGGCCGCAGCCCTCCTAATGAGCGAAGCCGAGGCCTCGCGCCGCGGTATCCAGCCGCTTGCCCGCATCGTCTCCTGGGCGACCGCCGGCGTCGATCCGAAGATCATGGGTACCGGCCCGATCCCCGCCTCCCGCAGGGCGCTGGAAAAGGCCGGCTGGAAGATCGGCGACCTCGACCTCGTCGAGGCCAACGAGGCCTTCGCCGCCCAGGCCTGCGCGGTCAACAAGGACCTCGGCTGGGATCCCGCCATCGTCAACGTCAACGGCGGAGCGATCGCCATCGGCCATCCGATCGGCGCCTCCGGCGCGCGTGTGCTCAACACGCTGCTCTTCGAGATGAAGCGCCGCGGCGTCTCGAAGGGCCTTGCCACGCTCTGCATCGGCGGCGGCATGGGCGTCGCCATGTGCGTCGAGCGCATGTAGGCATCCTTTCACGGACTGCTTTGCCAGGACCTGCCGCCGGCAGGGCGACGGGTCACCACGAAAACAATATCGAGGGGAGTGAGCCACATGAGCAGAGTAGCACTGGTAACGGGGGGATCGCGGGGCATCGGCGCAGCCATTTCGGTTGCGCTGAAGGCTGCCGGATACAAGGTGGCTGCGAACTATGCCGGCAACGACGATGCCGCGAACGCCTTCAAGGCGGAGACCGGCATTCCGGCCTACAAGTGGGACGTGTCGAGCTATGAGGCCTGCGTCGAGGGGATCGGCCGGGTGGAGGCCGATCTCGGGCCGGTGGACATCCTCGTCAACAATGCGGGCATCACCCGCGACGCGATGTTCCACAAGATGACGCCCGACCAGTGGGGCGCGGTGATCAACACCAACCTCACCGGCCTCTTCAACATGACGCATCCGGTCTGGTCGGGCATGCGCGACCGCAGCTTCGGCCGCGTCATCAACATCTCGTCGATCAACGGCCAGAAGGGCCAGATGGGCCAGGCGAACTATTCGGCCGCCAAGGCCGGCGACCTCGGCTTCACCAAGGCGCTCGCCCAGGAGGGCGCGGCCAAGGGCATCACGGTCAACGCCATCTGCCCCGGCTATATCGGTACGGAAATGGTGCGCGCCATCCCCGAAAAGGTGCTGAACGAGCGGATCATCCCGCTGATCCCGGTCGGGCGCCTCGGCGAGCCGGAGGAGATCGCCCGCGTTGTCGTCTTCCTCGCCTCCGACGACGCCGGCTTCATCACCGGCTCGACCATCTCGGCGAACGGCGGTCAGTTCTTCGTTTGAGGATGGACAAGAACGGAACACGGCGTCTTCGGGCGCCGTCTCCATTCGGCAGATGAAAGGGGTCGCCATGAAACAGGAAAAGCTGAGCGAAGAGGCGATAAGCGAGGCGCTGGCGGCACTCGATGGCTGGGCGCGGTCGGGCGACGGCATCGCCATCGAGAAGAGCTACAGGTTCAAGTCCTTCCGCGAGGCTTTCGGCTTCATGGCGGAAGGGGCGCTCGCGGCGGAAAAATTCAACCATCATCCCGAATGGTTCAACGTCTACAACCGTGTCGATGTGCGGCTGACCAATCATGATGCCGGAGGCCTCACCGAGCTCGACTTCAAGCTGGCCGCCGCGATGGAGAAGGCCGCGGCCCTGCGCACGAAGAGTTGAAGGCGCTCCCGCCCGTTCCCATATGATCATCGCCGGGCGGTTTGAAGCGCCCCGTGACGGAGGCCTGCATGGATGACGTGAAGATCGGCGAGATCCTCCTGCCGGGGGACGAAGAGGAACAGGAGCGTCAGAGCCGGCGCGTGAAGAAGCGGTTCTGGCCGGTCCTCAAGCGTGCGATGCGGCAGGTGCCGTTCTCCCGCGATCTCGTGGCTTCCTACTATTGCGCGCTCGATCCGCGCACGCCGGCCAGGGTGCGCGGCATCCTGCTCGCGGCGCTCGCCTATTTCGTGCTGCCGCTCGACGGCATTCCCGACTTCTTCGCGCTCGTCGGCTTTTCCGACGATATCGCGGTGCTGACGGCAGCCTTCGCGGCGATCCGTGGTCATATCCGCGAAGGTCATTACATCGCCGCCGACAAGGCGCTTGCGGACGAACCGGACTTGCAACCCGCCGGTTGAGCCGCCGGGCTGCAACCGGGTCAAATTCTTGCCCTATTCCTTGTGCCTTTAAGGGCATCGACGGGTTCTATCTCACCAAATGGGGACTGGGCACGCCCGCTTTTCTTTCAAAGGCAGCGGCGGATTTCGGCGCAGATTCGTCCCGGCGCGGCGCGGAAGACCTTCGTAAAATGGGCGTCTGTTGACGGTTTGGTAACCTGAATTAAGTCAAAATGAACCAAATCGTCATCATGCATGGCCGACACCGGCGTGGAAGGCGTTGCCTTTCGCCGGCAATCACTGGCAAGAAAACCGGCAGGAAAACATGTTCGTAAGAAAGCTCGCAACCGCACTCGCCCTCGTTCTGACGACCGCAGGCGTTGCCTCGGCACAGACGCCGACGCGCATTCAGCAGTTCAATGCCTGGGGTGCCTATTCCTACCAGTCGAACGGCGGCAAGGTCTGCTATGTGCTCTCCGTGCCGAAGGAAAAGAACCCGACCGGCGTCGATCACGGCGACGTCTTCTTCCTCGTCTCGCAGCGCCCGGGCCAGAACATCTCCTACGAACCGCAGGCGATGATGGGATATCCGCTCCAGGAAAGCTCGAAGGTCAACGTCACCGTCGATGGCCGTACCTTCGTGATGTTCACCAAAGGCAATTCGGCCTGGGTGGAAAATGCAGCCGAAGAGCCGGCGCTGGTCGCGGCCATGAAGGGCGGCAAGGAAATGCAGGTCCAGGCGAAATCGCGCCGCGGCACGGCAACCTCCTACTCCTATTCGCTCTCGGGCATCTCGGCCGCGCTGAAGCAGATCGAAAGCTGCCGCTGATTTGATCGGCATTCGACGAAGGAGCCGGCCTTGCGCCGGCCCTTTTCGTTTGGCCCGGGCCGGTTGCGGACCTCCGGCGGCAAGGCAGGTGACTTTCCGCCGGAACAATGCTAAAGGGCCGCCAACCGGACCGTGTGCCGCAACGATCGGCGCTTTCGGATTCACGATGAACTTCAATCGAGCATGGACCGCTTGCGGCGCACGAGCCTGCGCCGCTGCTCTGCGTTCCGAGGAATGACCGATGGCAAGCATGGACTTTCTCAGCACGGCCGAGCCCGTCAAGGCGCCGGTCGTCCGCAATATCCCGGCCGCCGAAAAGCCGTCGCTGATCGGCCTTTCGCGCGAGGACATGGGCCGCGCGCTCGCCGAAAAGGGCGTGCCGGAGCGGCAGGTGAAGATGCGCGTCAGCCAGCTCTGGCACTGGCTCTACGTGCGCGGCGTTTCCGATTTCGACGATATGACGAACGTCTCCAAGGACATGCGCGAGATGCTGAAGACGCATTTCACCGTCGCGCG
>CBIMFD010000129.1:0-9644 GCA_966243085.1 uncultured Shinella sp. | reverse complement strand
ATCACATATGGATCGGCTTGGCGAAGGTGGCAAGGGCGGCTTCCTTGACGGCTTCCGACATGGTCGGGTGCGCGTGGCAGGTGCGGCCGAGGTCTTCCGAGGAGCCGCCGAATTCCATCAGCACGGCCGCCTCATGGATCATCTCGCCGGCGCCGAAGCCGACGATGTGGACGCCGAGCACGCGGTCCGTGTCCTTGTCGGCCAGCACCTTGACGAAGCCGTCCGTCGCCAGCATGGCGCGGGCGCGGCCATTGGCGGTGAAGGGGAACTTGCCCGCCTTGTAGGCGACGCCCGCAGCCTTCAGCTCCTCTTCCGTCTTGCCGACGGAGGCGACTTCCGGCTGCGTGTAGACGACGCCCGGAATGACGTCGTAGTTCACATGACCGGCCTGCCCGGCGAGGATCTCGGCGACGGCGACACCCTCGTCCTCGGCCTTGTGGGCGAGCATCGGGCCGCGCACCACGTCGCCGATGGCGTAGATGCCGGGAACGCTGGTCTGGAAATGGTTGTCGATCTCGACGCGGCCGCGATTGTCGAGCGCGACGCCCGCTTCCTTGAGGCCGAGGCCTTCGGTATAGGGCTTGCGGCCCGTCGCGATCAGCACGACGTCGGCGTCGATGGTCGTCGCCTCGCCGCCCTTGACGGGCTCGAAGGTCACCTTGGCGCCGGAATCGGATTTTTCCACGCCCGTCACCTTGGCGCCGAGCTTGAAGTCCATGCCCTGCTTGGCGAGCATGCGCTGGAACTGCTTGGAGACCTCGCCGTCCATGCCGCCGAGGATGGCATCGAGATATTCGACGACCGTGACCTTGGCGCCGAGGCGGGCCCAGACCGAGCCGAGCTCGAGGCCGATGACGCCGCCGCCGACGACGACCAGATGGCCCGGCACCTTGTCGAGCGCGATCCCGCCCGTCGAGGAGACGATGACCTTCTCATCGATCTCGACCGGAACGCCCGGAATGCCGGCGACATCCGAACCCGTGGCGATGACGATGGCCTTCGTGTCGAGGACCTGTTCCTCGCCCTTGTCGTTGGTAACGGAGACCTTGCCGGCGCCGAGAACCTTGCCGGTGCCCTGGATGCCATCGATCTTGTTCTTCTTGAAGAGGAAGGCGACGCCGTCGACGTTCGACTTCACCGTCGCATCCTTGTGCGCCATCATCCTGGAGAGATTGAGCGTGGGCTTCACGCCCTCGATGCCGAGCGCCTCCATGCCGTGGGCGGCGTGGCTGTAGGTCTCCGAAGCGTGCAGGAGCGCCTTGGAGGGAATGCAGCCGACATTGAGGCAGGTGCCGCCATAGGTGGCGCGCTTTTCGACGACAGCGACCTTCAGGCCGAGCTGGGCCGCCTTGATGGCGCAGACATAGCCGCCGGGGCCGGAACCGATAACGATGAGATCATATGCCATGACAAGTCCTTCCTGCGCGGGCGCCTAACGGCCACCGCTGACGTTGAGGGCGGCACCCGTCACATAGGATGCCGCATCGGAGAGAAGATAGAGAATGGATCGGGCGACTTCGTCGGCCGTGCCCGGCCGCTGCATCGGGATGGTCGCGGTCATCTCGCGCGCCCGGTCCGGCAGGCCGCCGGAAGCATGGATATCGGTGTCGATGATGCCGGGGCGCACGAGGTTCACGCGGATGCCTTCCGCCGCAACCTCTCGGGCAAGGCCGATCGTGAAGCTCTCGATGGCGCCCTTGCTGGCGGCATAGTCGACATATTGGCCGGCAGCACCGAGGAGCGCCGCCATTGACGAGAGATTGACGATGGCACCGCCCCGTCCGCCATGACGGGTCGACATGCGGCGCACAGCTTCCTGCGCGGCGCGGATCGAGCCCATGACATTGACGGCAAACATCCGCTCCAGCCGCTCTGCGGATATCTCGTCGACCCGCTGCGGCTTTGCCACGATGCCGGCATTGTTGACGAGGCCGTCGAGCCGGCCAAACGTGCCGTCGACGGCCGAGAAGATCGAGGCAAGGCCAAGCTCGGTGCCGACATCGCCCTGAACGGTGATCGCCGAGCCGCCGAGGGCGCGGATATCGGCGACGACGGCCTCCGCGGCATCGAGGTTGGAGGCATAGTTCACCGCGACCTGCCAGCCGGCCGCGCCCGCCAGCCGGCAGACGCTCGCGCCGATGCCGCGGCTGCCGCCGGTAACGAGAAGAACGGGTGCTTCGCTCATGCCGAACATCCTTTCCGTTTGAAGACATCCGAGGGGACCGCGCGCGCCTTGCCCGCATCCCACAGCGCGGAATAGCGCAGCGACGGGCCGAAGCCGGCGAGCAGCAGCGTCTCGGCGGCCGTGGCGCTCTCCTCGGGCAGGAGATCTGCATCGCCCGCCCCACCGAGTGCGTAGATCACGCCCTCCCAGACGGTGCAGGCGGCGATGTCCTCGCCGGTAACGTCGCCCTCCGGGCACTCATGCATGACCATGCCGTTGGAGCGCGCCGGATCGCCCGGCATGACGATGCCGTCGAGCACCGTGCCGCCGGAAAGGACCTTCACCTTGAAATGATGGCTCGCCGCCGCCGCCTCGGAGCCGACGGGCTCGAAGGTCAGCTCATAGCCCCCGTCACGGTCCACATAGACTGCATGGTCCTGCCTGCACTCCGCCGCGGCGGCGGCATGTGCGGCAAGCAGTCCGGCAAGGACGAGGGCGAGGCGCATCGCTCAGTGGGCCTTTTCGGTGGCAAGCTTGATGCCGAGCGCGATGAAGACGAGGCCGCTCGTCCGGTCGATCCACTGGCTCATGCGCGAGAAGGCGGCCCGCATCCTCGGCGTCGTCATGAACAGCGACACGCCGACGAACCAGGCGATGAGGCAGGTCGCCATGACGAGGCCGTAGCCGAACTTGACGGCGATGGGCGTATGGGCGCTGACGACCGTCGAGAAGATCGACAGGAAGAAGAAGACGGCCTTGGGGTTCAGCGCATTGGCGAGGAAGCCGAGGCCGAAGGCCCGCAGGGCCGACTGCTCGCCCGTGCCTTCCGCGCTGCCCTTCACCGCTTCGAGGGAAAGGTCGGCCTTGCCGGCGCGCAGCGCCTTGATGCCGATATAGACGAGATAGGCGACGCCGCACCATTTCACGATGTTGAAGAGATAGATCGACTGCGAAATGATGAGGCCGAGGCCGAGGATCGTGTAGGTGACGTGGAACATCAGCGATGTGCCGACGCCGAAGGAGGTGATGATGGCCGCGCGCCGACCCTGCACGAGCGACTGGCGCATCACCATGGCAAGGTCCGCTCCGGGCGAGACGATGGCGAAGGCGAAGATCGCCATCAGGGAAGCCAGTTCGAAGAGATAGGGGTGCATGTTTCCTCCCGCCGCCCGCGCGGCGCACGATCAGAACACGAGAGCGACGAACATCATCGCAAGGCCGATGGCCGACCCCAGCCAGGCGACGGAACGGATATAGGGGATACCGGCGAGATAGAGTGGAATATAGACGAGGCGGCAGGCAAGCCATGTCCAGGCGCCGATGACCCCAAGCCCCTCGGCCCTGCCGGCAAGGACGAGGCCGAGCGCCAGCGCGACGAAGGCGGGATAGGTTTCGCGGAAATTCGCCGACGCCCGCTCGGCACGGCCGGCAAGGACGCCCTGCGGGCGCCTGCCCTCATCCCGCGGACCGGCATTCCATGCCGATCCGAGTTCGCGCGTCGCCGTCATGCCCTGCAGCATGACATGGACGAAGAGCAGCACGACGCTCCAGCCGACGAGCCCGAGCAGGACGGATGCGGGTGCTGCCTCCATGACCGTTTCCTCTTAAAGATCGAGAACGAGGCGTTCCGGATCTTCCAGGCTCTCCTTGACGCGCACGAGGAAGGTCACGGCCTCCTTGCCGTCGACGATCCGGTGGTCGTAGGAGAGCGCCAGATACATCATCGGGCGGATGACGATCTGGCCGCCGACGACGACCGGGCGGTCCTGGATCTTGTGCATGCCGAGGATGCCGGACTGCGGGGCGTTGAGGATCGGCGAGGACATCAGCGAGCCGTAGACGCCGCCGTTCGAGATGGTGAACGTACCGCCTTGCATGTCGGCCATGGAGAGCTCGCCGTCACGGGCGGCTTTGCCCAGACGGCCGATTTCCTTCTCGATCCCGGCGATCGACATCTGGTCGGCATCGCGCACGACCGGAACCACAAGACCCTTGTCCGTGCCGACGGCGACGCCGACATGGCAATAGTTCTTGTAGATGATGTCGGTGCCGTCGATCTCGGCGTTGACGGCCGGCAGTTCCTTCAGCGCGTGGGTGACGGCCTTGGTGAAGAAGCCCATGAAGCCGAGCTTCACGCCGTGCTTCTTCTCGAAGATGTCCTTGTAGCGGGCGCGCAGATCCATCACGGCCTTCATGTCCACCTCGTTGTAGGTGGTGAGCATGGCGGCGGTGTTCTGCGCGTCCTTGAGGCGCCGTGCGATCGTCTGGCGCAGGCGCGTCATCTTCACGCGTTCCTCGCGCGGCGCATCGGCTTCCGAGGAGGCCGGGCGGGCGGCGGCCTTGGCCGGCTCCGCGGCGGCGGCCGAAGCCGTGATGCCCTTGGCGACGGCGGCGATGACGTCGCCCTTCAGCACCTGGCCGCGCTTGCCGGAACCATCGACGTCACCGGCCGAAAGGTTGTTTTCGGCAAGCAGCTTGGCAGCGGCCGGTGCCGGCGGCATGGAAGAGGCGCCAGCAGCGGCCGGCTTGGCTTCGGTGGCAGGCGCGGCGGCGGACTTTTCGGCCTTCGCGGCAGCGGCCGGAGCGGCGGCACCGGCGGACGCGCCCTCCGCGATCTGCCCGAGCAGGCCGCCCGGCTCGACCGTCTCGCCGGCAGCGGCGGTGATTTCCGACAGGACGCCCGAGGCCGGGGCCGGCACTTCGATCGTCACCTTGTCGGTTTCGAGCTCACAGAGCGGCTCGTCGGCCTTCACGGTGTCGCCGACCTTCTTGAACCAGGTGCCGACGGTCGCTTCGCTGACGGATTCGCCCAAAGTCGGGACGCGGATTTCGGTAGCCATGAGTATGTTCCGTTCGTTCGTGTCTTTGCGTTAGGGGAACCGGGCGGATCAACCGCCCAGCGCGTCCTCGAGGAAGGCAGCAAGCTGCGCGAGGTGCTTGGACATCAGGCCCGTCGCCGGCGAGGCGGCGGCCGGTCGGCCGGTGTAGCGCACGCGCTGGTACTTGGCGTCGATATGCGCCAGCACCCATTCCAGATAGGGGTCGATGAAGGCCCAGGCGCCCATGTTCTTGGGCTCTTCCTGGCACCAGACCATCTCGGCGTTGCGGAAGCGCGACAGCTCGTTGATCAGCGCCTTGGCCGGGAACGGATAGAGCTGTTCCAGGCGCAGCAGGTAGACGTCGTCGATCCCGCGCTTTTCGCGCTCTTCCAGAAGATCGTAATAGACCTTGCCGGAACACATCACGACGCGGCGGATCTTGGCGTCCTTCTGCAGCTTGATCGGGCCGTCCTTGATGACCTCCGCATCGTCCCACAGCAGACGGTGGAACGAGCTTTCGCCGGCCATTTCCGACAGCGAGGAGACCGCACGCTTGTGGCGCAGCAGCGACTTCGGCGTCATCATGATCAGCGGCTTGCGGAAATCCCGCTTCACCTGCCGGCGCAGGATGTGGAAGTAGTTCGCCGGCGTCGTGACGTTGGCGACCTGCATATTATCCTCGGCACACATCTGTAGCCAGCGTTCGAGGCGAGCGGAGGAATGCTCCGGCCCCTGGCCCTCGTAGCCGTGCGGCAGAAGGCAGACGAGACCCGACATGCGCAGCCACTTGCGTTCGCCCGAGGAGATGAACTGGTCGAAGACGACCTGCGCGCCGTTGGCGAAGTCGCCGAACTGGGCTTCCCAGAGGGTAAGCGCGTTCGGACGGGCGAGCGAATAGCCGTATTCGAAGCCGAGCACGGCTTCTTCCGAGAGCATCGAGTTGATGACCTCGTAGCGCGCCTGCGTCGGCGAGAGGTTGGCGAGCGGGATATAGCGGTCCTCGGTCTCCTGGTCGTAGAGCACCGTATGGCGCTGCGAGAAGGTGCCGCGTTCGCAGTCCTGGCCGGAAAGGCGGATCTTCGTGCCCTCGACGCAGAGCGTACCGAAGGCGAGCGCTTCGCCCATCGCCCAGTCGATGCCCTCGCCCGTCTCGATCATCTGCATGCGGTTGTCCATGAACCGCTGGATGGTCTTGTGGGCGTGGAAGCCTTCCGGAATGGTCGCGATCTTGCGGCCGATCTCCTTGAGTTGCTTCATCGGCACGGAGGTGCGGCCGCGGCGCTGTTCGTCCTGGTTGTCGGCCGCGCGAAGGCCCGACCACGCGCCGTCCAGCCAGTCGGCCTTGTTCGGCTTGTAGGACTGGCCGGCCTCGAATTCCTGTTCGAGATTGGCGCGCCAGTCGGCCCGCATCTTCTCGAATTCGCCCTCGGTGATGAGGCCTTCGGCGATGAGGCGGGCGCCGTAGAGGTTGACGACCGTCTTGTGGGCGCGGATCGCCTTGTACATCTTCGGCTGCGTGAACGCGGGCTCGTCGCCTTCGTTATGACCGAAGCGGCGGTAGCAGAAGATGTCCAGCACGACCGGCTTGTGGAACTTCATGCGGAATTCGGTGGCGATCTTGGCGGCATAGGTCACCGCTTCCGGATCGTCGCCGTTCACATGGAAGATCGGCGCCTCGATCATCTTCGCCACATCCGACGGATAGGGCGAGGAGCGCGAGAAGGCCGGGTTCGTGGTGAAGCCGATCTGGTTGTTGATGATGACGTGCACGGTGCCGGCGACGCGGTGGCCGCGCAGGCCCGAAAGGCCGAGGATCTCGGCAACGACGCCCTGGCCCGCGAAGGCCGCATCGCCGTGCAGGAGGAGCGGCATGACCTTGACGCGCTCACGCAGCGGGATGATGTCGCCCTCGAAGACGGTCGCCATCTGGTCCTGCTTGGCGCGGGCCTTGCCCATGACGACCGGGTTGACGATCTCGAGATGCGAGGGGTTGGCGGTCAGCGACAGGTGCACCTTGTTGCCGTCGAACTCGCGGTCCGAGGAGGCGCCGAGGTGGTACTTCACGTCGCCGGAGCCTTCCACGTCGTCCGGCGCGTAGGAGCCGCCCTTGAACTCGTGGAAGACGGCGCGATGGGGCTTGGCCATCACGTTCGTCAGAACGTTGAGGCGGCCGCGGTGGGCCATGCCGAGCACGATCTCCTTGAGGCCGAGCTGGCCGCCGCGCTTGATGATCTGCTCGAGCGCCGGGATCAGCGCTTCGCCGCCGTCGAGGCCGAAGCGCTTGGTGCCCTTGTACTTGACATCGATGAACTGCTCGAAGCCTTCCGCCTCGATCAGCTTCTGCAGGATCGCCTTCTTGCCTTCCGGCGTGAAGTCGACGCCCTTGTCCGGGCCTTCGATGCGCTCCTGGATCCAGCCCTTCTCTTCCGGGTTGGAGATGTGCATGAATTCGACGCCCATCGTCGAGCAATAGGTGCGCTCGAGGATTTCCACCATCTCGCGCACGGTCGCGTATTCGAGGCCGAGCACGTTGTCGATGAAGATCTTGCGGTCGAGATCCTTCTCCTCGAAGCCATAGTTCGAGGGCGAAAGCTCGTGATAGTCTTCGACCGGGGCGGCGATGCCCAAGGGATCGAGCTTGGCGTGCAGGTGGCCGCGGGCGCGATAGGCGCGGATCATCATGATGGCGCGCACCGAATCGCGGGTCGCCTGGTTGACGTCGGCCTGGTTGACGGGCGTGCCGGCCTGGGCGGCAGCGGCCTCGGCCTTCGCCTGCACCTTTTTCTCGAGAACCTTCTCGACGACGCCCCAATTGCCGTCGAGCGCCGAGACGAGCTCGCCGTTGGCCGCGATTGGCCAGTTCGCGCGCTTCCACGAGGCGCCCCTGGCGGCCTTCACGATATCGGAAGGCTGGTCCTCGAGGGCCTTGAAGAAGGCCTGCCATTCCTCGCCGACGGAGGCGGGGTTCGCCTCGTACTTGGCGTAGAGTTGTTCGATATAGGCCGCATTCGCTCCGTCGAGGAAGGACGTGGCCAGGAATTGTTCGTTGGCGTCTTGCCGTGCCATGGTGTCTTGCGGGCCAAAGCCCGCCTCCCGAACGATCGTGTTGACCGGGCCTTGCCGGTTTGCCGCCCGGCGCCGCTTCCGCATCGCGCCGGGAAGAGACGGATCGGCCGGCATTTTCAGCCGGCCCACCCCTTTTCGTTTCTTCAGCCCTTGAGGACTTCCACCAGCGTCTTGCCGAGGCGCGCGGGCGAAGGCGAAACGCGGATGCCCGCCGCCTCCATCGCCGCGATCTTGGATTCCGCGTCCCCCTTGCCGCCGGAGACGACAGCGCCGGCATGGCCCATGGTGCGGCCCTTCGGAGCGGTGCGGCCCGCGATGAAGCCGGCCATCGGCTTCTTGCGGCCTTTCCTCGCTTCGTCGATCAGGAACTGCGCGGCGTCCTCTTCGGCCGAGCCGCCGATCTCGCCGATCATGATGATGGAGGTCGTGGCGTCGTCGGCCAGGAACATCTCCAGCACGTCGATGAACTCGGTGCCCTTGACCGGGTCGCCGCCGATGCCGACGGCCGTCGTCTGGCCGAGGCCTTCGTTGGACGTCTGGAACACGGCTTCATAGGTCAGCGTGCCGGAGCGCGAGACGATGCCGACCGAGCCCTTGCGGAAGATCGAGCCCGGCATGATGCCGATCTTGCACTCTTCCGGGGTCAGGATGCCGGGGCAGTTCGGGCCGAGCAGGCGCGAGGAGGAGCGGTCGAGGCGGGCCTTGACGCGCACCATGTCGGCGACCGGAATGCCTTCGGTGATGCAGGTGATGAACGGGATTTCCGCATCGATCGCCTCGATGATCGCATCCGCGGCGCCGGCCGGCGGCACGTAGATCACGGATGCATCCGCGCCGGTCTTTTCCTTGCCTTCGGCAACCGAGGCGAAGATCGGCAGGGTTTCGCCCTTGGAGCCGGTCCAGGTTTCGCCGCCCTTCTTCGGGTGGATGCCGCCGACCATCTGCGTGCCGTAATAGGCGAGCGCCTGTTCGGTGTGGAAGGTGCCGGTCTTGCCGGTCAGGCCCTGAACGAGGACCTTGGTGTTCTTGTTGACGAGAATCGACATGAGGTCTGGTCCTTCAGGTTAGCCGTTGATCGCGGCGACGATCTTCTTGGCAGCATCGTCCAGATCGTCGGCGGCGGTGATCGCCAGGCCCGATTCGTTCAGGATCTTCTTGCCAAGCTCGACATTCGTGCCTTCGAGACGAACGACCAGCGGAACCTTGAGGCCGACTTCCTGCACAGCCGCGACGACGCCTTCGGCGATGACGTCGCACTTCATGATGCCGCCGAAGATGTTGACGAGGATGCCCTCGACCTTCGGGTCGGCCGTGATGATCTTGAAGGCCGCCGCGACCTTCTCCTTGCCGGCGCCGCCGCCGACGTCGCAGAAGTTCGCCGGCTCCTTGCCGTAGAGCTTGATGATGTCCATCGTCGCCATGGCAAGGCCCGCGCCGTTGACCATGCAGCCGATATTGCCGTCGAGCGCGACATAGGCGAGGTCCCACTTGGAGGCCTCGATCTCCTTGGCGTCCTCTTCGGTCTCGTCGCGCAGCGCCTTGATGTCCTCATGGCGGAAGAGCGCATTGCCGTCGAAGGAGACCTTTGCGTCGAG
>CBIMFD010000128.1:0-9662 GCA_966243085.1 uncultured Shinella sp. | reverse complement strand
CGGCGCGGGAAGATGACGAGGGCGAAGAGGGAGAAGGCGATCCGCACCACGAAGGACAGGATGATGTAGAGCACCCCGGTGACGATATAGGTCTCGAAGGAGCGGAACGTATCCGACTGAATGCGGTTGGCGACCGCGGTCAGTTCCTCGGCGGAGATCTGCGAGGTGATCGAGGAGGCGAGCATCAGCAGCACGTACTGGCTGGTGAGCGCCGGATAGACACGCTCGATGGCCGGACGGACGATGACGTGCCAGTAGGTCTGGGTGCGCGTCAGGCCGAGACATTCGGCCGCTTCGAGTTGCGACTTGTGGATCGATTCGAGGCCGGCGCGCACGATCTCGCAGGTATAGGCGCCGACATTGACGACGAGGGCCGCGACGGCGGCGGTGTTCGCGGTCACCTTCAGACCCAGCGAGGCGAAGCCGAAATAGACGAGGAAGATCTGTACGAGCAGCGGCGTGTTGCGGATCATCTCGACATAGATCGCCACCAGCGTCTTCAGCCAGCGCGGGCCGTCCGCCCGCGCAACGGCGCAGAGCGTGCCGACGACGAAGCCGAAGATCGTGGAGAGCGCCGAGAGCTTCAGCGTGAGCCAGACGCCCTCAAGGAAGATCGGCCAGTAGGGCAGGAGGGCGGAGAAATCGAACTGGTAAGTCATGCCGCCCCCTGACCGGAAACGACGGACGAAAGGACGGGGGCGGGCGTGCCGGCCCAGTGGAGGAAGGCCGCGATGCGCCGCTCGACCTTCAGCGCATGGTTGCCGGCGATGTCGGCGATGCGGTGGTCGAGATAAGGATTGCGGAAGCGGTCCATGGTGGTGGCGATATAGGCGCGCGCCGCATCCTCCATGCCGCGGGCGGCAAAGCCGGGCAGAACCTCGTCGGCGTAGATCGCGGCGAGGCGCGCGGCGACGGCCGGGTCGGCGAGGATTTCCCGCACCGTCTCGCCCTCCGGCCGGCCCTCGCGCTGCCAGATCTCGGCGAGCACGGTATGGCCGAGGTTGAGGATGTGGAGCTTCAGCCGCTCGAAGGGTTCGAGATCGTCGGTCAGGACGATGGAGGGATGCTCGCAGGGCAGGCGCAGGCCCGGCACGCGCTCGATGGCCCAGAGCGCATAGGGCTCGGCGACGGCCCCGGCCGGCTCCAGCGGCGCGGAGACGATGCGGTCGACCAGCGTGTTGGCGAAGAGCACGTCGTCATCGAGATAGTGCAGGAATTCCGCGGAGGCGCCGGCCGCCACGGCGCGGTCCCGCACGATGGCCTTCAGCACCGGGCCGTTGCGGTTGACGAGCTCGCAGGGCAGCACCGTCAGCGGTCGTCCGCCGCGCTCCCAGCGGGCGTGGAGCAACTGGAGGAGCTTGCCGGGGAAGGAGGCAAGCGGCGTTTCGGGCGAAAGGGCAGGGGCGGTCTCGTCCAGGGCGACCGCATAGCCGGCATCGCCCGTGTTGGAGAGGACGAATTCCGTTTCGTTTACGAAAAGGTCGACGACCGCGGCCCAATCGCGGCTCGTCGAGAGGCCGCGCGAAACGCTCTTTACCGCCACGCGGCGCTCGACCGGCGCGCCGTTCTCAAGGCCGCGGATGACGACCGGAAAGCCCGCGGGATCGGCGAAGGCGGCCAGCCGGCCGGCCCGCTCGGCAGAGCCCGAGGTCTGGACGATGACGACCGGCGGCACGTCCTGGCCGGCCTCGCGAGCCTCGTGCAGGAAGAGGTCCGCATGGGCCTGGAGGAAGCGGCTCGTGCCGAACTGTAGGACGAGCCCCGTCATCGGCCGGCACCGGGCGCGGAACAGCAAGGGAAATGGGTGCAGGGACGCGCTGCGCGTCCGTTAGCCGTTTGCATGAACTCCTCCTCCATACAGGCGGTCTGTTCTTTTTGAATAAAAGACATTCCCTTGACAGGCAATATGTTTTTTATATAAAAAAATCACATTAAAAAACAGCGTGGCCGGAGGGGCGCCATGAAGACGAACACGCTCTACAAACGGACGTTCAACCAGTGCCTCGACCTTCTGGCGCGGAGCGCCCCGGGTACGGTGCTCGCCTCGGAGCCTGCGCTCGCGGGCGAGCTCAAGGTCAGCCGGACGACGCTGCGTGCCGTGCTGGCGGGCCTTGCGGGTGCCGGCATCGTCGCGCTCGACGGGCGCTCGAAGGTGCTGCTGCGCCTGCCGCGCATGGAGGACTATCTGGCGGGCACCGATCTGGAGCCGTTAGCGGAAATGGTGGAGCGCAAGTTCATGACCTGGATGGTCGGGCCCGACTGCAGCCCCGGCCAGAGCATCAATGCGCTCGACCTTGCCCGCCAGTTCGGCGTCTCCACCTCGGCCATCCGCGAATGCCTCAGCACGTTCAGCCATTTCGGCCTCCTGGAGCGGCAGAGCAACGGGCGCTGGCGGGCGCTCGGCCTGACGGTGGATTTCGTGGCCGAATTGTTCGACATGCGCGAATTCATGGAGTTTCGGGCCATGGAGCGCTTCGTGGCGCTGCCATCCGATCATCCCGCCTGGCGCACGCTGGCCGGGCTCGAGCAGGAGCACAGGGACATGCTCGCGGACATCGACCGGCGCTACCGCGATTTCTCGGATCTCGACCATCGGTTCCACCGGCTGGTCAACGGAACGGCACCCAACCGATTCTTCATCAACATCCAGGGCGTGATGTCGGTGATCTTTCACTACCACTATCAATGGAACAAGAAGGACGAGCGGGAGCGCAATAAGGTGGCCGTCGAGGAGCATCTTGCCTATATCGCGGCCTTGCAGACCGGCGACCTGCAGCAGGCGCGCCACGCCTGCGGCGAGCACCTGAAGACCGCGCGGTCGACCCTTCTCACCTCGATCGAGATCGCCGCCGACTGACCGGGCCTGTCCGCTCGCACTACCCCGCAGCCGTCAAGGGGTCAGATCTCCAGTCCCGCCTTGCGGCCTTCGTAGAAGGCATAGGGTGCCTGGCGCGGCGCTGCACAGTCGCCGATCTGGCGCGTCGGGACGCCAAGCTCGCGAAGCTCCGGCATCAGCCAGTCCATGGGCGAATTCGTGGTCGCCGTCACCAGCGTGTCCGCGTCGACGAAACGCTGTTCCCCGGTATTGTGGTCGACAATCGTCGCGCCGTTGCCGTGCCATTCGGTGATGCTCGCCTCGACGATCCAGTCGACGCCCAGCTTCCTGAGTGTCTGGCGCATGGGAACGTCGGCCGCGGTCCGTTGCAGTTCCTTCCCCACGAAGGGATCGGGCGTCAGGATCGTCACGCGATGACCCTCTTCGGCGAGCTTCCAGGCGGTGCCGCCGCCGCGCCAGCCGCCACCTTCGTCGAGAAGGAGGACGTGTTTGCCGCAGCGCGCCTGCCGCGCCATCACGGCTTCGACGGTGAAGACATTGCCCCTGTCGATGCCGGGCATCGACTCGACCGTCGGCAGCGCCTTTTGAAAACCGGTCTCGGGCGAATAGGAGCCGGTCGCGGTGATCACGACGTCGAATTCGGACGGCTCGATCTCCCGGGCTTCGAGATAGGTGTTGAGGCGCACGTCCACGCCGAGCTTTTCGAGCTGGCGCTCGTACCAGGCGATGAGATCGAGGATCTGCGCCCGCCGGGGCTGCATGCCGGCAAGCAGGAAATTTCCGCCGAGACGAGAGGCGGCTTCCGCGAGCGTCACCCGGTGGCCGCGCTCCGCCGATACCCGCGCGGCCTCGAGGCCGGCCGGCCCGCCGCCGATCACCAGAACCCGTTTCGGATCGCCGCTCTTGCGGAAGCGGTCGCCGCCCCATTCGGCCTCGCGGCCGACGGAGGGATTGATCAGGCAACTGATCCAGTAGTCGCGCGAGCGCCGGCCCCAGCACATCTGGTTGCAGGAGATGCAACCGCGAATATCCTCCGGGCGGTCATCGCCCGCCTTGGCCGCCAGGTGCGGATCGGCGATCTGGCCGCGCACGATGGAGACGAGGTCCGCCGCGCCCTCGCCGAGCACCGTCTCGGCGTTTTCCGGCGTGCGGATGTGGCTTTCGGCGATGACGACGGCATTCCTGACGACGCCCTTCAGGACGGCGGAAAGGTCCGCGCCGAGCTTTTCCGGATAGAGGAAGGTCGGCATCAGCTTGTAGAAATCGAGATAGCCGCCCGACCCGCAGGTGACGTAGTCGATGAGGCCGAGGTCGTCGTGCAGCTTGACGATCTCGGCCAGCTCGTCGCGTTGCAGTGCGGCCTTCACGTCCGGCTCGTCGGAAACGGCAAGGCCGACGATGAATTCGGGACCGCAGACGTCCCGGATGCGCGCCAGGATTTCCCGCGACATGCGGGTGCGGTTTTCCAGCGAGCCGCCCCAGCGGTCCTCGCGCCGGTTGCACCAGGGCGTCCAGAACTGGTCGACCATGCCGAGATAGGCGGCCCAGACCTCGACCCCGTCGAAGCCCGCGTCACGACATCGCCGCGCGGCCTCAACGAAGCCGTCGATGGTCTCTTCGATCTCGGCCTCGCTCATCGGGTGCGAACCGTCACTGTCGTGATAGCTCGGCCCGCCCGAGGGCGACCAGTGGGGATGGAAGGAATTGTCGGAATCGCCGTGCGCGCCGACATGGTAGAGCTGCTGGATCGCGACCGCTCCGTGGCGCTTGATGGCCTCGGCCACCTTCGTGAAATGCGGGATCACCGCATCGTCCGAATGGCGGAAATTGCCGCGAGTCAGCACGGCGGCGGCGTGCACCGGCATGGGTTCGACGACGATCATCGCCGCACCGCCGATGGCGCGTTCCTCGTAATAGGCCGCATGCCGCTCGGTGGGCAGGCCCTCGACCGCCATGTTGGCGGTATGCGCGCCGAAGACGATGCGGTTCTTCAGTGTCGTCGAGCGCAGCGTGAGGGGAGAGAACAGGCGGGGGAATCTTTTCGACATCGCGCAGTCCGGCGGTGGTGATTTCGGAAGCGGCGCGCCGCGCCGCTCCTGTTTTCATGTCGGCGGAAGGTGCGATGCGCGCGGGGCGCATCGCAGCCGGGCATGGCGGCGCCTTTAGAGCGCGGCTTCGACCTTGGCGGCGGCTTCCGGGGAAACCCACTCCTTCCAGATGTCGGGGTTTTCCTCGAGGAAGTGCTTGGCGCCGTCCTCGCCGCTCGCCTGGTTGTCGGTCATCCAGGCCATCAGCTTGTTGATGGTCGCGTTGCTCCAGGAGCGCTTCTTCAGGTAGTCCATGACCTCGGGGCCCGCCTTTTCGGAGAAGGGCTTGGCGACGAGCGTCACGATGGTGTCGACCGGCCAGGCGCTCGGCTTCGGATCCGGGCAATCGGCTACCGTGTTGCAGCGCTTCCACTCGGCCGCGTCGTAGGGAACGCCGGCTTCGAGCTGGACCATCTCGTACTTGCCGAGAAGGGCGGTCGGCGCCCAGTAGTAGCCCGCCCAGGGCTGCTGGCGTTCATAGGCCTTGGCGATGGAGCCGTCGAGGCCGGCCGCCGAGCCCGTGTCGATCAGCGCCCAGCCGGCCTTCTCCGCGTCGAAGGCCTTGTAGAGCTGCGCGGTCACCACGGTGCCACCCCAGCCCTGCGGGCCGTTGTAGATCGCGCCCTTGCTCGGGTCTTCCGGGGCGGGGAACAGGTCGGGATGCTTCAGGAGATCAGGAATGGTCTTGATGTCCGGGTGGGCGTCGGCGAAGTATTTCGGGATCCACCAGCCCTGCACGCCGCCGTCGGGAAGCGGCGAGCCGACCGTGATGATGCGGCCTTCCTCCGTGCCCTTCTTGACGACGTCGGGCAGGAGGTCGATCCAGGCTTCGGGCGCGATGTCCGGCTCGCCCTTCTCGGCCATCGAGGTGATGGTCGGAACGGTGTCGCCGATAGTGATCTCGGCATTGCAGCCGTAACCTTCGTTGAGAATGATCTTGTCGAGGTTGGAGATCACCTCGGCGCTCTGCCAGTTCATGCTGGCGATGGTGACGTTCCCGCAGTCGGCTGCGTTGGCGAACGAGGATCCGGCGATGGTTCCGAGAAGGAGGCATGTCGATGCAAGCAGTTTGTTCATTATCGTTCCCTCTGTGTGCGGCTTGTCTTGTCGGGCAGGGTGCCGCGTAAGCCCGCCCGCAACGGCGCTAGGGCGTTTTTCCCATGCGTACCGATTTCTCGAAGGCTGCGGTGAGGCCGCGTGCCACGGCGGTGCCGAAGCCCGCCGCGAGCATCTCCTCGATCGCCGCCGCCGTGGTGCCGCGATAATCGAGGAAGGTCTTCACCGTTTCGGTGGGGCAGTCGTCCCGCTGTTCCAGGAGCCGGCCGGTGCCGGCAAGGACCGTGTTGACCGCGCGCCGGGCGACCTCCGGGTCGAGGCCGTGCGCGACGGCATCCGTCATCATCGCTTCGGCGAGCAGCGCGGGAAAAGCGGAGCCGGAGCCGGTGAGGCCGGTGAGGTAGTCGATCTCCGCCTCGGAACGTACCTCGTCCTGAACTCCGCAGGCATCGAAGATCGCGCGGACGATCCTGCGGTCGTCCTCGCCGACATCGTTGCTGGCGATCCACGGCGTATAGGATTTGCGGACCTCGGCCGCCGCGTTCGGCAGGGTGCGCACGGCGCGGCAGGTCCGGTGCTGCGCGCAGAGCGCGGAAAGGCGGATGCCGGCCATGACGGAGATGACGAGCTTGCCCTTCACGTCGACGGCGAGCGGCTGCCAGTCGGCCGGGCGGACGGAAAGGACGATGACGTCCGAGCGGTCGGCGAGCGCCTGGTTGTCCGTGGTCCAGAAGGCATCGGGAAGACCGTCCGGGCGCTGCCTGCGATAGGAAAGGGCAAGGTCCGAAGGGGCGGCGATGCCCGCATCCAGCACGGCTGCGGCGATTGCCCCGCCCAGCCAGCCGGCACCGCCGATCACGCCGATCTTCAAGCCCTTGCCCTCGTCCACCCTGTTCTCACTCCGGTTTGTATCCATGCCGCGCGAAGAAACGATCGAGCTCCCTTTGCTGGGGAACCTGGCCGGTATAGATCGCGATATATTCGGGGATGCGCTTCATGCGCAGCGCGAGGTCCTCGCGGGACTGCATCGAGATGTATCCGATCTGGACGAGATAGGTCGTCCTCGCCCGGACATCCGCCGGCCCTTCCTCATAGCCGAAGCGCATGAACATGCGGCAGAGCGCTTCCACCCTCACCTGATCGGCCTGCTGCACCTCGGCCAGGATCTCCGGCGATTGCAGCGCCCAGCTCCGCACGGCGAATTCGAACTGGGAATCGAAGAGGTCCTTGTTCAGCCAGCAGTCGAAGACGTTCAGCATCGCCTCGGCGAGCGATTCCGCGTAGGCCTCGGATTGCCTGACGAGATTGCCCGTGTTCTTCTCCCGCCAGCGCGCGATGAGCGCGTCCAGCAGTTCCTCGCGGTCCTTGAAGAACCAGTAGAAGCTGGTGCGGGAGAGATTGAGCCGCTTCGCGAGCGGCAGGATCTTCACCGAATCCACGCCGGATTCGAGCAGGGAGTCGTAGGCTGCTACCAGCCACCCCTCCTGAGAACCTCGCCAACCGCTGTCGCTCGTCGCCTGTTCCATGGCCGTCTCCTAACAAATCCTGCCTGTGCTTACAAGTAAAATGTACATGTGTGTTCATGCGAAGAACTGTACTGTCAATTTATATTGACACATATGTACATTGGCGCTTACCGTTCTGATGCAGTCCCCTTAGACCGGAGCCCGTCGCATGTCGAACGACCCTCTGCTTCAGCCCTTCCAATTGAAGCATCTGACCCTGCGCAACCGCATCATCGTCACCTCGCACGAGCCCGCCTATCCCGAGGACGGCATGCCGAAGGGCCGTTACCGCGCCTATACGGTGGAGCGGGCGCGGGGCGGGGTCGCGATGACGATGACGGCCGGCTCCGCGGCGGTCTCCAAGGACAGCCCGCCGGTCTTCAACAACCTGCTCGCCTACAAGGACGAGATCGTCCCGTGGATCCGGGAGATGACCGACGCCGTGCACGAAGCGGGCGCGGCGATCATGATCCAGCTCACCCATCTCGGCCGCCGCACGCGCTGGGACAAGGGCGACTGGCTGCCCGTCGTCGCCCCGTCGCACCATCGCGAGGCGGCGCACCGGGCGTTTCCCAAGAAGCTGGAAGACTGGGACATCGAGCGCATCATCAAGGATTTCGCCGATGCGGCCGAACGCATGAAGGCGGGCGGCATGGACGGCGTCGAACTGGAGGCCTACGGCCACCTTATCGACCAGTTCACCTCGCCGCTCACCAACGAACTCGACGGCCCCTATGGCGGCTCGCTCGACAATCGCATGCGCTTCTGTTTCGACGTCTTCAGGGCGATGCGGAAACGCGTTGGCGACGACTTCATCCTCGGCGTGCGCTACACGGCCGATGAATGTCTTCCCGGCGGGACCGGAAAGGCCGAGGGCCTGGAAATCTCCCGCCGCCTCAAGGAAAGCGGCCTCATCGACTATCTCAACGTCATCCGCGGCCATATCGATACGGACCCGGGCCTCACCGACGTCATCCCGATCCAGGGCATGGCGAGCGCGCCGCATCTCGACTTTGCCGGCGAGGTGCGTGCCGCGACGAAGTTCCCGACCTTTCACGCCGCCAAGATCCAGGATGTGGCGACCGCCCGTCATGCGATTGCGGCCGGCAAGGTCGACATGATCGGCATGACGCGCGCGCACATGACCGACCCGCATATCGTGCGCAAGATCATCGAGAAGCGCGAGGACGACATCCGCCCCTGCGTCGGCGCGAACTACTGTCTCGACCGCATCTACCAGGGCGGCCTTGCCTTCTGCATCCACAACGCGGCGACCGGCCGCGAGGAGACGATGCCGCACACCATCCCGAAGGCGGAGGTGCGCCGGAAGGTGGTCGTCGTCGGCGCCGGCCCGGCCGGGCTGGAGGCGGCGCGCGTTTGTGCCGAGCGCGGCCATGAGGTCGTCGTCTTCGAGGCCGCGAACAATCCCGGCGGCCAGATCCGGCTGACGGCGCTAAGCGAGCGCCGGCGCGAGATGATCAGCATCATCGACTGGCGCATGAGCCAGTGCGAGAAGCATGGCGTCACCTTCCACTTCAACACCTGGGCCGATGCGGACACGGTGCTGGCCGAAAAGCCGGACGTCGTCATCGTCGCGACGGGCGGCCTGCCGCATACCGATGTCCTCACCAAGGGCAACGAACTCGTCGTCTCCTCCTGGGACATCATCTCCGGTGACGTGAAGCCGGGCGCCAACGTGCTCATCTTCGACGATGCCGGCGACCATGCGGGCCTGCAGGCGGCCGAGTTCATCGCCAGGGCCGGCGGCAAGGTGGAGATCATGACGCCCGACCGTTCCTTCGCGCCGGAGGTCATGGCGATGAACCTCGTGCCCTACATGCGCTCGCTGCAGAAGCTCGACGCGACCTTCACCGTCACCTACAGGCTGGAATCGGCGGAGAAGAGCGGCAACCAGATCATCGCCCATGTCGGCAGCGACTACGGCGGCGTTTCCAGGCAGCGCACGGTCGACCAGATCGTCGTCAACCACGGCACCATTCCTCTGGACGACCTCTATTTCGAGCTGAAGCCCGGCTCGAAGAACCTCGGTGCGGTGTCCTACGACGCGCTGGTCGCCGGGAAGCCTCAGGGCCTCGACCGCAATCCGGACGGCGCCTACCAGCTCTTCCGCATCGGCGACGCGGTCGCCGCCCGCAACACGCACGCGGCGATCTACGA
>CBIMFD010000127.1:0-9787 GCA_966243085.1 uncultured Shinella sp. | reverse complement strand
CGGCGCCTCACCGGCCTCATCTCGCCCTGGGCGACGAAGCGGCTCGACGAGATCGGCGGCGACATCTCGAAGTTCAGCGTCGTCAAACTGATGCCATCGCGGTTGCGCCAGATCGCCATAGCCAAGACCGAGCCGGGCGACGAGAACAACCAGGACGTCTCGGCACTGGTCGGCAAGGTCGATATCCGCCAGCTCGAAAACTTCAGCCAGGCCGATCCCGACGCCTATTCCTACAGCGGCGGCCTCAACCGCACGACGCAGGGCCTTCTCGAATTCGTCGAGATGTTCAAGGCGCCGATCAAGGTGCTGCATCCGCTTTTGACCGCCACGCAGGAGGGCAGCTACAACGGCACGGAGAATTTCGGCGCCTTCCCCTATCAGGGCATCGTGCTGGCGCATTCCAACGAGTCGGAATGGCTGCAGTTCAAGCACAACAAGAACAACGAGGCCTTCCTCGACCGCATTCTCGTCGTCAAGGTGCCCTATTGCCTGCGCGTCACCGAGGAGCGGCTGATCTACGAGAAGCTGCTGCGCGAGAGCGAGCTTTCCGACAGCCCCTGCGCGCCCGAAGTGCTGGAGAATCTCAGCCGCTTCACCGTCGCCACGCGTCTGACGCCGCACGAGAACTCGCCGACCTATACGAAGATGCGCGTCTATGACGGCGAGAACCTGAAGGACACCGACCCCAAGGCGAAGTCGCTGCAGGAATACCGCGATGCAGCCGGCGTCGACGAGGGTATGAGCGGCATCAGCACGCGCTTTGCCTTCAAGGTCCTGTCGGAGACCTTCAACTACGACACGAAGGAAGTGGCGGCCGATCCGGTCCACCTCATGTACATCCTCGAACAGGCGATCCGCCGCGAGCAGTTTGCGAAGGAGGTCGAGGCCGGCTATCTCGATTTCATCCGGTCGGAAATCGCCGCCCGCTATGCCGAATTCATCGGTCACGAGATTCAGAAGGCCTATCTGGAATCCTACAGCGAGTACGGCCAGAACCTGTTCGACCGCTACATCGCCTATGCCGACGCCTGGCTGGAAGACCAGGATTTCAAGGACCCGGACACGGGCCAGATCCTCAACCGCGATATCCTCGACAGCGAGCTGTCGCAGATCGAAAAGCCCGCGGGCATCGCCAATCCGAAGGATTTCCGCAACGAGGTGGTCAAGTTCACCCTGCGCGCCCGCGCCCGCAACGGCGGGCGCAATCCCGCCTGGACGAGCTACGAAAAGCTGCGCGAGGTCATCGAGAAGCGCATGTTCGGTCAGGTCGAGGACCTGTTGCCGGTCATCAGCTTCGGCTCGAAGAAGGACAGCGCCACGGAAAAGCAGCATGCCGATTTCGTCGCGCGCATGACCGAGCGGGGCTATACCGTGCGGCAGGTGCGGCGGCTGGTCGATTGGTACATGCGCGTCAACAAGGCTGGCTGACAATGCCGTCGCGGGGGCTGGCCCATGCCGAATTTCATCGATCGCCGGCTCAACCCCAAGGACCGCAGTCTCGGTAACCGGCAACGCTTCCTGAAGCGCGTGCATGAGGAATTGAAGCGCGCGATCAACGATCAGGTCAAATCGGACAGGATCGCCGACGTCGATTCTGCTCACGGCGTGCCGGTGCCCAAACGCGGGGCCGACGAGCCGAGCTTTCGCAATTCCTCCGCCAGCGGCGAGCGGCAATACGTCCTGCCCGGCAACGAGAACTTTTCGGCCGGCGACCGTATCGGCAAACCCGAGAGCGGCGGCGGCGAGGGCGCCGGCCGCGGGCCGGGGCGCGGCGAAGGCGAGGACGACTTTCTCTTCGTGCTCTCGCGCGAAGAGGTGCTCGATCTCTTCTTCGAGGACCTCGAACTTCCCGACATGATCAAGCTCAACCTCAAGGAAACGGTGATCTACAAGCCCCATCGCGTGGGGTTCACGACGTCCGGCACGCCGAGCAACATCAATGTCGGGCGCACGATGCGCAACAGCTTCGGGCGGCGGATCGCGCTGCGCCGCCCGGGCGAGAAGGAATACCAGAACCTCGTTGACGAGATCGTCGCGCTGGAGGCGAAAGCAAGTCCCTCCGCTCCGGAGCGCAAGCGCCTCGCGGCGCTGCGCGAGGAACTGGAGGCCCTGGAACGGCGGCGCAAGCGCATCGCCTACGTCGATCCGGTCGATGTGCGCTTCAACCGCTTCGAGCGTCAGCCCCTTCCCAACGCCAATGCCGTGATGTTCTGCCTGATGGATGTTTCGGCCTCGATGGGCGAGCGGGAAAAGGACCTCGCCAAGCGCTTCTTCGTGCTCCTCCACCTCTTCCTGAAGCGGCGCTACGAGCGCATCGACATCGTCTTCATCCGCCATACGGACGAGGCGCGGGAAGTTGACGAGGAGACCTTCTTCTTCAGCAGGCAGAGCGGCGGCACGATCGTCTCCACGGCGCTTGAGGAAATGCAGCGCATCATTCTCGACCGCTATCCGCCGAACCTGTGGAACATCTATGCCGCGCAGGCTTCCGACGGCGACAATGCGACCGGAGATTCCGAGTGCTGCGCGCAGCTTCTGCGCGACGAGCTGATGAAGCTCTGCCAGTATTATGCCTATGTCGAAATCATCGACGAACGGGAAAGTGAAATCTTCGGCACGACGGACAACGGAACCGCGCTCTGGCGCGCCTACCGCGCCGTGGAGGGCGCGATACCGAATTTCCAGATGACCCGGATCGCAAGGCCCGTCGATATCTATCCGGTGTTCCGAAAACTCTTTGCCCGGCACCGGGCCGCCCAGCCCGGCCGATGAAGGGAGCGACCATGGCACGCGAGGCCGATCTGCTGTTTACCGGTTCCGAATGGAGCTTCGCCACGCTGTCGCGCGCCTATGACGCCATCGAGGAGATCGCCGTCGGCGAAATGGGGCTGGATGTCTACCCCAACCAGATCGAGGTCATCTCCTCCGAGCAGATGCTCGACGCCTATTCCTCCATCGGCATGCCGTTGATGTACCAGCATTGGTCCTTCGGCAAGCGCTTCGCCTTCGAGAGCCAGCTCTATCGAAAGGGGCTGCGCGGTCTCGCCTATGAACTCGTCATCAATTCCAATCCGTGCATTACCTATCTCATGGAAGAAAACACCATGCCGATGCAGGCGCTGGTGACGGCACATGCCGCCTTCGGGCACAATCATTTCTTCAAAAACAACTATCTCTTCCGCCAGTGGACGGATGCCGGCGCGATCCTCGGTTATATGGACTTCGCCAAGAAATACATCGCCAAATGCGAAGAGCGGCATGGCATCGCCGCGGTGGAGGAGATTCTCGATTCGGCCCATGCGCTGATGGACCAGGGCGTCTTCCACTATCGCCGGCCCCCGCGGCTTTCCCCGGCCAAGGTGACGGAGCGGGCGCGCGAAAGGCTGGAATACGAGGAGCAGGCCTATAGCGACCTTTGGCGCACGCTGCCGACGAGCGCCGGAACCGCCGATATCGAGGAAGCCGAGCAGGAGGCATTGGAGCGCAAGAACGCCCTGCACCTTCCCGAGGAGAACCTGCTCTATTTCCTCGAAAAGCACAGCCTGATCCTGGAGCCGTGGCAGCGCGAGATCCTGAGGATCGTCCGCGTGATCGCGCAGTATTTCTATCCGCAGGGCCAGACCAAGGTGATGAACGAGGGCTGTGCGACCTTCGTGCATTACACGATCATCAATCGGCTGTTCGACCAGGGCCGCATGGGAGAGGGCGCCATGCTGGAATTGCTGGCGAGCCACGCCAATGTGGTCTTCCAGCCGGGCTTCGACGATCCGCGCTTTTCCGGCATCAATCCTTACGCGCTGGGTTTTGCGATGATGCAGGATATCGAACGCATCGCGACACGGCCGACGGCGGAGGATCGCGACTGGTTTCCCGATATCGCCGGCAATGGCGACGCCATGGACACGCTGATCGAAGCCTGGGAGAACCACCGCGACGAATCCTTCATCCTGCAATATCTGAGCCCGACGCTGATCCGCAAATTCCGCCTGTTCCACCTTTCCGACCGCGCCGTCGACCGCTTCTGCGAGGTTGCCTCCATTCACGACGAGCGGGGCTATTCCTCCGTCCGCTCCGCCCTTGCCCGCACTTATGATCCCGTTGCCCAGCGGCCGGATATCCAGGTGGTCGACGTCGATCTCCTGGGCGACCGGCGGCTCCAGCTATGTCACACGGTCAAGGACGGCATTCTGCTGGACGAAGGCAAGCGGGATGCCACGCTCGCCCATGTCCGACGGCTCTGGGGGTACGGCTTGAGCCTCAAGGGGATCGACGCTTCCAGCGGTGCTGTGCTCTATGAGGCCTCCTCCGCGGACATGGACTAGGCGCCGAGATCGCACATCACGAACGCGTTCCCGAATGTTACGGAAATGTAATGAAATCGGCGGACCTTTTGTTTTGCCGGCACGTTTAGCTTTGCCAGCCTGTTTCAGGGCTGCGAGGTGGAAACTCTCATGACCGATTTCAAACCCCTGGCTCGACAGAAAGCCATCGTGACCGGAGCCAATTCCGGCATCGGCGAAAGCGTCGCGATTGCGCTCGGCCAAGCCGGAGCCGATGTGGTGGTGAACTATATCGAGGGCGAGGATGCCGCGAACGCCGTGGTGGATCGCATCCACAGAAGCGGCGGCAAGGCCCTCGCGCATAAAGCCGACGTCTCGGCGGAAGAAGAGGTCGACGGGCTTTTCGAGCATGCGGTGCGCGAACTCGGCACGATCGACATCCTTGTCAACAATGCGGGCCTGCAGCACGATTCCGGCTTCACGGAAATGACGCTCGAGGCCTGGAACAAGGTTCTGGACGTCAATCTCACCGGCCAGTTTCTCTGCGCGCGCGCCGCAACGCGCGAGTTTCTTCGACGCGGCGTCGTACCGTCGGTCTCGTGCGCGGCCGGCAAGATCATCTGCATGAGTTCGGTGCATCAGGAAATCCCTTGGGCAGGACATGCGAATTACGCCGCCTCGAAAGGCGGTGTCAAGCTGCTGGTGGAAAGCATGGCGCAGGAGCTCGCCCCCAAGCGCATCCGCGTCAACGCCATCGCGCCGGGCGCGATCCGGACGCCCATCAACACCCCCGCCTGGAGCACGTCCGAAGCCTTGACGAGGCTGCTGACGCTCATCCCCTACGGACGGATCGGCCTGCCCGAAGACATTGCTCGCGCGGCCGTCTGGCTGGCATCGGACGAGTCCGACTACGTCGTCGGCACCACGCTCTTCGTGGATGGCGGCATGACGCTCTTTCCCGGATTCATGACGAACGGTTAGGCCGTGAAGGCCGCGCGCCGGCAATTTTCAGCAAAGACGAAGGAGGGCTCCCAATTGGACCGCCGAACAACGGAAGAACCGGAAAACGGGCGCAAGCCGATCGCCGATTACGGGCTGATCGGTAACATGATCTCGGCGGCGCTCGTCGGTCGCGACGGGTCCATCGACTGGCTTTGCCTGCCCCGGTTCGATTCGCCGGCCTGCTTCGCATCGCTTCTCGGCACGCCGGAGAACGGCCGCTGGCGGCTCGCGCCGGCGGGATCGGCCGTTCGCACAAGCCGGCGCTATCTTCCGGGAACCGCCGTCATCGAGACGACGTTCGAGACCGAAGACGGTGCCGTGGACCTGATCGATTTCATGCCGCTCGCCGAGGACGAGGACCGGAGCGATATCGTGCGCATCGTGCGCGGCAAGCGCGGACGGGTCACCATGGAGATGGAGCTTGTCCTGCGCTTCAACTACGGGCTCGTGGTGCCATGGGTCCGACAGCGCGACTACGGACTGAGCGCGGTGGCCGGTCCCGACGCGGTCGAACTCCACACGCAGGTTCCGCTTGAGGGGCGGAACATGAAGACCTTGGCACGTTTCGAGGTCGCCGAAGGCCAGAGCGTGCCGTTTACCCTGTCCTATCATCGATCGCACCGGACGCCGCACTTCGTGCCGGACCGGGAGGAGGCGCTGAAGCACACGGTGAGCTGGTGGCAGGAATGGTCGAAGCGCTGCTCCTTCGACCATTCGCGCAAGGACTGGCGAGAGGCCGTCGTGCGTTCCCTCATCACGCTCAAGCTGCTGACTTTCCGGCCGACGGGAGGCATCATCGCGGCACCGACGACGTCGCTTCCCGAGACGCCGGGCGGCGTGCGGAACTGGGACTATCGTTATTGCTGGCTGCGCGATTCGGCCTTGACGCTCTACGCCCTGCTCAATGCGGGATATCGCGAGGAAGGCGAGGCCTGGCGGCGCTGGCTTCTGCGGGCCATCGCCGGGCGGCCGGACCAGTTGCGGATCATGTATGGTCTCGGCGGCGAACGCTGGTTGCCGGAACACGAGATTCCGTGGCTGGCCGGCTATGACGACAGCCGGCCGGTGCGGATCGGCAACGGCGCGGCCCAGCAATTGCAGCTCGACGTCTTCGGCGAAGTGCTCGATACGCTTCATACCGCGCGCGAAGGCGTGCTCGCCCCGGCTCCGGACGCCTGGAGGCTTCAGAAAATCCTGCTCGGACACCTTGTCGATATCTGGCACGAGCCTGACCAGGGAATCTGGGAAATGCGCGGCCCGGCGCGGCATTTCACGCACTCGAAACTCATGTGCTGGGTGTCCTTCGACCGCGCCGTCAAGGCCGTGGAGCGATTTGGACTGGACGGACCGGTCGATCGGTGGCGGACGGAACGGGATGCAATCCATGCCGAGATCTGCGCCAAAGGCTTCGACCCGGAGCTGGGCAGTTTCGTCCAGTCCTACGGCTCGAAGGCGCTCGACGCGAGCCTTCTGCTGTTCTCCCAGGTCGGGTTCCTTCCAAACAGCCATCCGCACATCCTCGGGACGGTAAAGGCCGTCGAGCGGGAGCTCCTGCAAGGGGGTTTTCTGCTCCGCTACCGCCCCGAGCACACCGTCGATCCGTACAAGCAACCCGAGGGGACGTTCCTTGCCTGTTCGTTCTGGCTTGCCGACGCCTACGTCATGTCGGAAGAGATGGACAAGGCGGAAGCGCTGTTCGAGCGGTTGCTCTCCGTGCGGAACGACCTCGGCCTCCTCGCCGAGGAATACGAGCCGGGGTCGGGAGAATTGCTCGGCAACTTCCCCCAGGCCTTCTCGCATGTCGGCCTCGTCAATACCGCTTTCAACCTTGTCCGTGCCGCCGGGCCGGCCCGACAGCGTGCCGCACGCACCGGGCCCGAGAACGTCCCCCAGGACGGTGAACCGGTGAAGCGGATTCCGGGGGCATTGAACGTCCCCTGACGAACGATGCGGACCTGCCCTTGAAAAGCGCGCCTTCACGCATCATCTATCGGCCACTACCCGTTCTGATGACCTTCTGCTGTGGCGATTGCCGCGCGATGTCGTCCGGGTTGAAAGGGCGCTCCCCGCAAGGGTCGAGCGCCCTTTCGTTTTCCGGCCCAAATCTGCTCTCCGCGCCCGGACCGTGCGTTGCACGACCGGACGGGAACGAAGGAACATCTTCATGCAGCGTCCGTTACCGCGTGGCGCAACCGGATGCGCGGTGAGCTTCGGAGACTTGCATTCATGACCGACACGGCGCTCAAAAGCCCGGCTTCCTCGGCAGAAAACGGAAACAAGCCGTCGACGGGCGGCAAAGACAGGACGATCTTCAAGCAGCTTGGGCCCGGCCTCATCACCGGTGCGGCCGACGACGATCCGAGCGGCATCGCCACCTACTCGCAGGCCGGGGCGCAATTCGGCTTCAACCTGCTCTGGGTGATGCTTCTCTCCTATCCGCTCATGTCGGCCATCCAGATGATCAGCGGAAGGATCGGGCGTGTCACGGGCTGCGGGCTTGCCGCCAATCTGCGTGCCATCTGGCCGAACCCGCTGGTCCTGCTGCTCGTGGGGCTCCTGTTCGTCGCGAACACGATCAATATCGGCGCCAATCTCGCGGCCATGGGGGCGTCGGCGGAACTTGCGACCGGGCTGCCGGGCATGCCCGTGACCATCGTCTTTGCGGCGCTATCCCTTCTGCTGCAGATGTTCGTGCCCTATCATCGGTACGCGTCCTACCTCAAATGGCTGACGATGGTCCTTCTTTCCTATGTGGCCGTCCTCTTCGTCGTAAAGGTCGACTGGCCGGCGGCCCTCAAGGGCTTCGTCATGCCGTCGCTCGAAGCCAGCGGCGACACGTTCACCGTCATCGTCGCGCTTCTCGGCACGACGATCAGCCCTTACCTGTTCTTCTGGCAGACGAGCCAGGAAGTGGAGGAGACGGAGGAAAAGGATGGAGCGCAACCCTTGCGCAAGGCTCCACGCCAGGCGAAGCGGGAACTGAAACGTATCCGCATCGATACCTTTACCGGCATGGCCGTCTCCAACCTCGTGGCCATCGCGATCGTCATCAGCACGGCCGCCACCCTGCATGCGGCCGGAAAGACCGAGATCGGAACGGCTGCCGACGTCGCCGAGGCATTGAAGCCCGTCGCCGGGAATTTCGCGTTCGCTCTGTTCAGCATCGGGATCATCGGTACGGGCCTGCTTTCCATCCCCGTTCTGGCCGGCTCGGCGGCCTATGCAGCGTCCGAATGTTGCGGCTGGACCTGCAGCCTCGAAAGCAAGCCCACGGAGGCGACTGGTTTCTACGGCGTGATCGCGGCCGCCACGATATTGGGGCTGGCGATCGAGTTCCTGCCCGTCGATCCCATCCGGGCCCTCTTCTGGAGTGCGGTGATCAACGGCTTCGTCGCCGTTCCCATCATGGCCGGCATGATGATGGTCGTCAGCCGCCATGCGCAGATGAGGCAGTTCACCGCCCGGCCGCTGCTCCTTGCGGCAGGATGGACGGCGACCGCAGTAATGGCGGCTGCGGCCGCGGCGATGCTGGTCTATCAATGAGGTGTCAGCCGGGGTCCGCCGCGCGCGGGCATGTCGCCCTGGGCGGATGGCCGGGGAGCCTTACCGCTTCAGCGTGGAAAGTGCTCGACATGCGTCTCGGCCGTCCGGCCGTAATACAGCACGCGCCTGCCCGCAAACGAGACGATGTATCCCGCGCAGCCGAGCGCCTTCACGTTCTTGCAGAACGCCGTGTAGGAATATTCCGGAGGGTTCGCCTGTGCCCATTTTATCTGTGCGGTGATTCCCGCCTGGTCGAAGTGCGCAGCGACCTTCCCTCCGGACGGCCGGTTCTCCAGCGTGACACTGTCCCCGTCGGGGAGGAAATAGGTCGTCGTGTTGCGACGATAGTCGACGGCGTAACCTTCAAAGCCGGCTTTCATCAACACCTCGACGATTCCGGGGAAGGCCATCGTCTTGTCGTAGGCGGCGTTCAGGCAGCTTTCGGCAATAGTCGTCCGTTGCGCGTCCATGGCGCACTCCTTTTCATCAAGTATGAACCGTTCGGGTGGAGATCAGTCGATCGGGACGCTCGTCAGTTCACGTTCCGAGGCGATCTTTCGCAGAAGCCGTGCAAGCTGTTGGCGCTCCTCGGAAGTGAGAGTGCCGAAGAATTCTTGGTCGTTTTCGTCGGCAAGTGCAGCCAGACGCGGCACGAGCGCCCGGCCTTCCCGGTTCAGCGCGAGTGTATGGGCGCGCTTGTCGTTCGGGTTGGCGCGGCGTTCGATCAGAGACTTTTCAAGGAGGCGGTCGGCGAGTTTGGAAATCGCCCCCTTCGTCATTGCCATCCCTTCCGCCAGATGAGACGGTGCAACACGCCCGGCGTCGTAAAGGGCGCGCAGGAAGACCCACTCCGCGACGGTCACCCCCTCGCGCTCGACCTTGCGGGCAAAGCCTTGGGAGACGGCGTTCGACACCATTCTGAGCCAATAGCCCAGATGTGCGTCCAGCGTTGACGGCGACGA
>CBIMFD010000126.1:0-9804 GCA_966243085.1 uncultured Shinella sp. | reverse complement strand
ACGGCGATGCCGGCCTCACCGGCCGCAAGATCATCGTCGATACCTATGGCGGCGCAGCCCCGCACGGCGGCGGCGCCTTCTCCGGCAAGGACACAACCAAGGTCGACCGTTCGGCCGCCTATGCTGCGCGCTACCTCGCCAAGAACGTCGTTGCCGCCGGCCTTGCCGACCGCTGCACGATCCAGCTTTCCTACGCCATCGGCGTCGCCCAGCCGCTCTCGGTCTATGTCGATCTGCACGGCACGGGCAAGGTGAGCGAGGACGCGGTGGAAGCGGCGATCCGCAAGGTCATGGACCTGTCACCGTCCGGCATCCGTCGCCACCTCGACCTCAACAAGCCGATCTATGCCAAGACGGCCGCCTACGGCCATTTCGGCCGCAAGGCCGGCCGCGACGGTTCCTTCTCCTGGGAGCGCCTCGACCTCGTCAAGGCCCTCAGGGACGCCATCAAGAACTGAGGCCGACATGAGTGATGCAGAGCGCCGCAGCCGCGCGAGCGAAGCCTTTTTCGGCCGCCGCAAGGGAAAACCACTGCGGGAGCGGCAGGCGCAGCATCTGGAAACCCTGCTTCCGGCGCTGAAGGTCGACCTGTCGACCCCGGCGCCGGCGGATATCGCCTCGCTCTACGATTTCAAGCCGGCCCGCACCCGGCTCGAGATCGGCTTCGGCGGCGGCGAGCATCTCATCCACCGCGCGCAGGAGGCGCCGGAGACCGCCTTCATCGGCGTCGAGCCCTTCGTCAATTCCATGGCCAAGCTGATCGGCCGCGTCGAGGAGACGGGCGCGCGGAACATCCGGCTCTACGATGACGATGCGACGGAATTGCTGGATTGGCTGCCGGCGGCCTCGATCGATCAGATCGACCTTCTCTACCCGGACCCGTGGCCGAAGAAGAAGCACTGGAAGAGGCGGTTCGTCTCGAAGGTCAATCTCGACCGCTTTGCCCGGGTGCTGAAGCCGGGCGGGCTCTTCTGCTTTGCGTCCGACATCGACACCTATGTCAACTGGACGCTGATGCATTGCGGGGACCATCCCGCCTTCGCGTGGACCGCGGAGAACGCGGCCGACTGGCTGACGCCGTTTGCCGGCTGGCCGGGCACGCGCTACGAGGCGAAAGCCAGGCGCGAGGGCCGCAAGTCGGCTTACCTCACCTTCCGCCGTCTCTGACGGCGAAGGCTTTCGTCGGTTAGTGCAGGCTGACCGTGCGAAGGTCGTCCTCGGCTGCCTTGTAGAAGGTGCTCGACCGGTTGTCGGTCAAAAGGATCGGCGTGCCGTCCGCGCCGAACAGCGCCCACAGGTCGAGGCTCGGGTCGATCTCCGGGGCTTCCGGGAAGACGCGCGAGACTTCGTCCGCCTTCATCTTGCGGATATAGCCGACTTCGCCGGCGCCGAGATGCGCGAGATCTGCCTTCGTGACGGCGGGGATTGCGGTTTTCAGGCCCATTTTTGCCTCCATGGCAATGCCGGCGTCTGCCGGCCGCCGGCGCCAACGGCCACCATGGCCCATCGGTCGCTCGGCAATCAGGTTATGCGCGAAACGGTCCGGCGGGTGTTCCCGCAGGAACGGCTCATGCTCTAGTCTGGTACGGAAATGTTAATTTTCTTTACCATGCGCACCGGCTCCGGCCGGACGAGGTCGACCGACAGGAGGCCGTTCTTCAGCTCCGCGCCGGAGACGCGCATGCCGTCGGCAAGCACGAAGGTGCGCTGGAACTGGCGCGCGGCAATGCCGCGGTAAAGATAGTCGCGCTCGCCGCTTTCGCTCTGGCGTCCACGGATGACGAGCTGGTTTTCCTCCGTCGTCACGTCCAGGTCCTCCTCGGAGAACCCTGCGACGGCGAGCGTGATGCGCAGGCGGTCGGGCGCGCCCGTCTCGCCATCCGGCCGAAGCCGCTCGATATTATACGGGGGATAGCCATCGTTGCCCTTGGCGATGCGCTCGAGGGTCTTTTCCATGGCGTCGAAACCCAGCAGCAGCGGGCTCGTGAAGGTGGGTATGCGTGACATCGGTCCAGTCCTTGGTTTCAAGCGACTTTGGCGGGACCCGGTTCGGCATCCCGACGGCTGCAATATGGGGATTGCGGGCTTGCCGTGCAAGACGCTTGCGAAGCGCGATTTCGCAAATATAGTCGCCGCGTCGCCCGCACCGCGCGGGCCAGAAAGAGACGGGAAGGAACGGGACGGCATGTCTGAGCCAAGGAAGATCATCATCGATACGGATCCCGGCCAGGACGACGCCGCCGCGATCATGCTGGCGCTCGGCAGCCCCGAACTCGACATTCTCGGCATCACAACCGTCGCCGGCAACGTGCCGCTGGAACGGACCGCCACCAATGCCCGCATCATCCTGGAATTCTGCTCCCGGCCGGAGGTGAAGGTCTTCGCCGGCGCCGACAGGCCGATCGCCCGCCCGCTGATCACCGCCGAGCATGTGCACGGCAAGACCGGCCTCGACGGTCCGGAACTGCACGAGCCGCAGATGCCGCTTCAGGCCCAGCACGCCGTCGACTTCATCGTCGAGACGCTGAAGCGCGAGCCGGCTGGCACGATAACGCTCTGCACGCTCGGCCCGCTCACCAACATCGCGCTCGCCCTGAAAAAGGCCCCGGAGATCGCCGGGCGCGTGCGCGAGCTCGTCATGATGGGCGGCGGCTTCTTCGAGGGCGGCAACATCACGCCCGCCGCCGAGTTCAACGTCTATGTCGACCCGGAGGCGGCCGCCGCCGTCTTCAAGGCCGGCATCCCCATCGTCATGATGCCGCTCGACGTCACCCACAAGGTGCTGACGCTGAAAAGCCGCGTCGAGAAGCTGCGCGCCATCGGCAGCCGCCCCGCGAAGGCCCTCGTCGAGATGCTCGATTTCTTCGAGCGCTTCGACGTGGAGAAATACGGCTCCGACGGCGGCCCGCTGCATGACCCGACGGTCATCGCCTATCTCCTGAAGCCCGAGCTCTTCTCCGGCCGCAACTGCAATGTCGAGGTCGAGACGGCCTCGCCGCTCACGGTCGGCATGACGGTGGTGGACTGGTGGCAGGTCACCGGCCGCAATCACAATGCGCTGGTGATGAAGGACGTCGACGCCGACGGCTTCTTCGCGCTCCTCACCGAGCGCGTCGGGCGCCTTTGATGCGCGGCCCCCGCATCGCCGAAAGGGGCGCCGAAGCCCGCTTCCATGCGGAGATGGTGGGTCTTTACGACCGCTTCGCCGCCCTCGGCTTCCGCCCGGTCCTGCTGCGCCGTTTCGTTCTGCTGAACGGCGGTGTGGCGGCGGCGAAGGAACTCGTCCTCAAGCCCGGCACGACGGGCCTCGAACGCCTGCTGGATGCCGGCAAGCCCGAGCTTTCCATGGAAGCCCTGATGCTGCGCCCCGAATACCGGCCCCTCTTTTCCGAAACGGAACTGAAGGAAGCCACACAGCGCCTCGCAAACGCCACCCGCACCCGCTCCCGCGGCCGTCTGCAGGCGCAGCCGACGGAACGGAAATAGCGGCGGCGATCCGAATACCCGGCATGCCATGCGCCGGTGAAGTGGCCGGCCGCAAACGAAAAGGCCGGCGTCTCCGCCGGCCTTTCCCATTTTCCCGAGCCGTGGCTCAGAACTCTTCCCAGTCGTCCTGCGCGAGTGCCGTGTTGCCGGCGACCTGCGGGGCGCGGGCCGTCGTGCGCGGTGCCTGGTAGGCGCGCTGGGGCTGGACGTCGCGGCGGACGGACGTCTGCTGCTGCGCCGGCTGGGCAGCGGCCATGGCTGCGCCGGCACGGAAGCGGGCGACGAGCGATTTCAGCGTCTGGGCCTCGTCGTTGAGCGCCATGGAGGCGGCGGTGGTTTCCTCCACCATGGCGGCGTTCTGCTGGGTCACCTGGTCCATCTGGTTGACGGCCGCGTTGATCTCCTTGAGGCCGACGGCCTGTTCGGAGGCCGACGAGGAGATCTGGCGGATGAGGCCGTTGATCTGGTTCACCTGCTCGGCGATGTTCTCCAGCGCGCCGCCAGCCTTGCCCACGAGATCGACGCCTTCACGCACCTGCACCTCGGAGGTGTTGATCAGGGTCTTGATCTCCTTGGCGGCATTGGCGGAGCGCTGGGCGAGCTCGCGCACTTCCTGCGCCACGACCGCAAAGCCCTTGCCGGCTTCACCGGCGCGCGCCGCCTCCACCCCGGCGTTGAGCGCCAGCAGGTTCGTCTGGAAGGCGATGTCGTCGATCACGCCGATGATGTTGGAGATTTCGCGCGAGGAGCCTTCGATGCCGCGCATCGCGTCGATCGCCTTCTGCACCACTTCGCCGGATTTGCTGGCATCGTCGTTCGCCGTCTCCACGGACTTCGCGGCGACGCGGGCGTTGTCCGCGCTGGAATTGACCTGCGAGGTGAGCTGGTCGAGGGCCGCAGCGGTCTCCTCCAGGCTTGCCGCCTGCTGCTCGGTGCGGTGCGACAGATCGGCCGCGCCCCTGGAGATTTCGCCGGTGCCGCCGCCGATATTGCCGACCGAGGCGTTGACCGTCTGGATCGTCTCCTCGAGGCTGGCTATGGCCGAGTTGAAGTCGGTCTTGAGCTTGCCGTATTCGCCCGGGAAATCGCCGGAAAGACGGAAGGTCAGGTTGCCGGAGGAAAGCTGGGCAAGGCCGTCGCCGAGGCGGGCGACGATGTCGCGCTGGAGGGCGCCGGTCTCGGCGCGCTCGGCCTCCGAGCGGCTGCGCTCCGCCTCGGTCAACTGGCGCTGGCTGTCGGCCTCGGCTTCGAGGCGCTTGGTATCGGCAAGCTGGTGGCGGAAACCTTCCAGCGCCTTTGCGACCGCGCCGGTCTCGTCCGACCGGTCTTGTCCGGCGATGGGCTGGGTGTAGACGCCGTTGCTCAGCGTGTCGACGCCGTTGACGAGGCCGGCGAGCGGCTTCTGCACGAAGAAGCGAACGGCGAAGTAGAGGCCCGCGAGCACGGTCGCAAGCACGATCAGGCCGCCGGCGATCATGATGTAGGTCTGGTCCTTGACCGGCGCGTTGATCGCCGCGCGCGGCACGTCGACCAGCACGACCCAGGTCGTGTTGATGTCGGGCAGCGCGAACGGGTAGACGACGCGGTCGAAGGCGGCCAGCTCGTTGAAGCTGAGGTTCTCGATGCGGCCCGGCTTGCCGGTGGCAATCGCCTGCTTGACGATATCGAGGCCCTCGCCGTCATACTCCTTCATCAGGAGCTCGACGGTCGGCGCGACGATCCAGTTGCCGGTCTGCGACAGGAGAAGGACGCGGCCTTCGCCGAACGGCCTTAGCCGGCTGAGCTTCTCGTAGAGCGTCTTCAGCGAAACGTCGACGCCGGTGACGCCGATGCGCTTGCCGTCTACCGTGACCGGGTAGGCGATCGAGGCCATGGTGAAGCCCTCGCCGGTCGAGGTTTCCTTGTAGGGCTGGCTCATCGCGCCCTTGCCGCTCTCTGCGGCGAGCGCGTACCATTCCGCCTTGTAGTCGGAGGCGAAGGTCGAGAGCGCGATCGAGCCGTCCGTGCGCTTCGTCCAGTAGGGATTGAACGAGCCGTCCTTGAAGGTGCCGGTCTCGGTGTTCTCGGAAAGCTCGCGGGACTTGCCGTCGAAGGCGTTCGGCTCCTCGGCGAACCAGCTTCCGAGCGCGAAGCTGTTCTTCTCGGCGTTCGCCTTGATGATGTCGACCACTTCCTTGCGGTCAAAGTGACCGCCGGCATGGCCTTCCTCGATGACGCCGGCCATGGAGCGCGCCGCGCTTGCCAATTGGCCGATATCCGCCGCGACGTCGGAGGCGATGGCCTTGGCCTCGGAATCGGCCTGCGCATAGACGAGGTCGGAGACGCGGCTCTGGGTTTCGCTGATCAGCACGGTGTTGGAGGCGAGCATCACCAGGGCGATCGTGCCGCCGGTAACCGCGATGAGCTTCGTCGCGAGCGACTTGGCCTGGAACTTGAACATGAAATCCTCACGATGAAAGACGCTCGCGGCGGACGGCCGCGAGGAGGCACATTCTTTTGCGGGGTGGTCTCCATCATGGAGGGCGGGGCGCGCGACCAGCGCCAGAGACGGGCCGCGCCCCGGAAGGAGCGTGGCAGTCTGGAGACTTCAGTAACCGATAGAATATTAATAAATAGCCAAATTAGGGAATCGGAAGTTACCCAAGCGGCTGAATTTTCAGGCCTTGCGCTGCCTGCGACGGCCTGTTTTCAGGCTGCGACGTCAAGGGGCTGCGCAGGGGCAGCCCCTCCCGCGCGCTAGATCTTCGCGTCGACGGCGCGGGCGAAGGGGATGGAAGGCTGCGCGCCCGGCTTGAGGCAGGCGAGGGAGCCTGCGACGGCGGCCCTGCGGAGCGCCTTGCCGAAGGTGAGGCCCGCATCGAGCGAGGCGGCGAGATAGCCGCAGAACGTATCGCCCGCGCCGACCGTATCGACCGGCTCGATGGCAAGGCCTGCGGCGCGGTGCACCTCGTTCTTGTGGATGGCGACGACGCCGTCCGCGCCGAGCGTCACGATGATCGTCTGCCCGCTTTCGGCATGCAGCGCGCGCATGGTCGCCTCGCGCGCCTCTTCGGAGAGTTCGCCCTTGCCGACGAAGAGGTCGAATTCCGTCTCGTTGGCGACGAGGATGTCTGCCATCGCGCCGATCCGTCCGGCCTGGGCCTTGAAGGGGGCGATGTTCATGATCGAGATGACGCCTTTGGTCCTGGCGTTTGCAAGTGCGGCTTCGATGGCGGAATTGGGGATCTCGAATTGCAGCATCAGATAGTCGCCGCGCGACATCGCCGCGACCATGCGTTTGGCGTCCTCGTCCGTCACCGTGCCGTTGGCGCCCGGCACCACGACGATGACGTTCTCGCCGTCGGCGGCGACGAGGATATGGGCGGTGCCGGTCGCCTCGGCGGCCGAGCGCACGCCGTTGAGATCGACGGCGGCGTCGGCGAGGAGGGCGAGCGCCTGGCTCCCCATCTGGTCGTCGCCGACGGCCCCCGCCATGCGCACCATGGCGCCGGCGCGGCGGGCGGCGAGCGCCTGGTTGGCCCCCTTGCCGCCGGCGGCGGTGGTGAAGCTGGTGCCGAGCACCGTCTCGCCCGGCTTCGGCAGGCGTTCGGGCGTGGCGATGAGGTCCATGTTGATGGAGCCGAAGACGGTGATCATGAGAGGGTCCCTTGTCGTTTCCGCCGGACGATGCCCGAGGCGGTCAGTCTTCGTCAACCACCCGCAGCCGCAACTGGCCCGTCCGGCTCTCGACGGCCTTCTCAGTCGGCTGGGAAAGGGGTGCGGCGTCCTCGAATTCCACGTCGCCGATGCGCGCGCCGCGCCGCGCCAGCTTCTCCGTCGAGGTGAGGATCTGCTCGACGTCCTTCTGCGCGGCGGAAAAGTGGCCGGCGAGCTTGCGCACCCGCTCGTCGAGCCGCGTCAGGTCGTCCATCAACCGGACGACCTCGCCCTGGATGACATGGGCCTGCTCGCGCATGCGCTGGTCCTTGAGGAGCGCCTGTAGGACCTGCACGGAGAGCATCAGCAGCGAGGGCGAGACGATGACGATGCGCGCGCGGTGTGCCCGCTGCACGATGCCCTCGAAATTCTCATGGATGCTGGCGAAAATCGATTCCGACGGTACGAAGAGAAATGCGGTGTCCTGCGTCTCGCCGGACAGCAGGTATTTTTCCGAGACATCGCGGATATGCACCTCCATGTCCCGGCGGAACTGCTGGGCGGCGGCCTTCGCCGCCTCCGGCGGGCGGCCGTCCGACAGGGCGTTCCAGGCTTCCAGCGGGAACTTCGCGTCGACGACGAGGGGCGGCTGGCCGTTCGGCATGCGGATCGTGCAGTCGGGCCTGACGCCGTTGGAAAGCTGCGCCTGGAACTGGTAGGCGCCGGCCGGCAGCGCGTCGGCGATGATCGTCTCCATGCGCGACTGGCCGAAGGCGCCGCGCGTCTGCTTGTTGGAGAGGATCGCCTGCAGCCCGACCACGTCCTTTGCCAGCGACTGGATGTTGGTCTGCGCCGTATCGATCACGGCGAGGCGCTCCTGCAGGCGGCGCAGGTTCTCGTGCGTTGCGCGGGTCTGCTCGGACATCGACTGGCCGAGCCGCTGCGTCAGCCCGTCGAGGCGCGCGTTGATCGCCTGGTTCGTCTCCGATTGTTTGGCGCCGAATACCTCGGCCATGGCGGCGACGCGGCCCTGCATCTCGGTCTGCGCTTTGAGGAGTTCGGCAAAGCGCGATTCCGCCATGGCCGCCGTCTCGCGCTGCCCAGCATGGCTGCGGCGGGCCGAGAGTAGGCCGAAGACGGCAAGAATGCCGGCCGCAAGCAATACGAAGGCCGGCAGCAGGCCGCCGAGCCGGTCGAAAAGGGAGAGGAGGAAGGCGTCGGACGCGGGATCAATCATGCGGCGACCATAACACGGATTGCGGCGAAAACCAGATCATAACGTGAACAAATCGCCGGTGAAACGGGCGAAGTCGATTGAAAGCGCCGGCAAAGCGCGCTAAGGAGGCGCATGACCATCAAGCCGCTGATTATCCTTCCCGATCCGATCCTTCGCCAGGCCTCGAAACCCATCGAGACCGTGGATGGCGAGGTCAGGAAACTCGCCGCCGACATGCTGGAGACGATGTACGACGCGCCGGGCATCGGCCTTGCCGCCATCCAGATCGGCGTGCCGCGCCGCATGCTGGTGCTGGACGTGTCCAAGGACGGCGAGGACAAGGCGCCGCTCGTCTTCATCAATCCGGAAGTCGTCCGGTCCTCGGACGAGCGCTCGGTCTACGAGGAAGGCTGCCTTTCGATCCCGGATTACTATGCCGAGGTCGAGCGCCCGGCGAAGATCAAGGTCAGGCACCTCGACGCCGAGGGCCGGGAGCAGGTGACGGAGGCCGACGGCCTGCTCGCGACCTGTCTCCAGCACGAGATCGACCACCTGAACGGCATCCTGTTCATCGACCATATTTCCAAGCTGAAGCGCGAAATGGTGATCCGCAAGTTCACCAAGGCGGCGAAGCTGCGTGGCAGCAAGGCGCTCTGAGGGGCCGCTGCCGCTTTCCAGATCACGGAGGCTGACCGATGGCCCTTCGCATCATCTTCATGGGCACGCCGGCCTTCTCCGTCCCGACGCTGACGGCGCTTGCCGACGCCGGCCACGAGATAGTCGCCGTCTATTCGCAGCCGCCGCGCCCCGCCGGCCGCCGTGGCCTCGCACTGGTGAAATCCCCGGTCCATCAGGAAGCCGAACGACGCGGCATCCCCGTCTTCACGCCCGTCAATTTCCGCGCCGGGGAAGACCGGGAGGCCTTCCGTGCGCTGAAGGCCGACGTCGCTGTCGTCGTCGCCTACGGCCTTCTCCTGCCGGAGGCGATCCTCACCGGCACGCGGCTCGGCTGCTATAACGGCCATGCCTCGCTGCTGCCGCGCTGGCGCGGTGCCGCGCCCATCCAGCGGGCAATCATGGCGGGCGACGGTGAGACCGGCATGATGGTCATGAAAATGGACAAGGGCCTCGATACCGGCCCCGTCGCGCTCACCCGCCGGGTGGCGATCCCGCAAGACATGACCGCGGGCGAGCTGCACGACGCGCTGATGGAGGCCGGCGGCGCGCTGATGGCCGAGGCGATGGCGAAGCTGGAGGCCGACGGCCTGCCGCTGACGCCGCAGGCCGAAGAGGGCGTCGTCTATGCCGCCAAGATCGACAAGGCCGAGACCCGTATCGATTTCTCCCGGCCCGCACGGGACGTCCACAACCATATCCGCGGCCTCTCGCCCGCGCCGGGCGCCTGGTTCGAGCTTCAGGTCGCGGGCAAACCCGAGCGCGTGAAGGTGCTGGCGAGCGAGCGGGCC
>CBIMFD010000125.1:0-9812 GCA_966243085.1 uncultured Shinella sp. | reverse complement strand
CTCTCGACCAGCGCGGCGAAGGCCTGCCTGTCTCCTGAAGCCGCCTTCTCGACGAGTTCTGTTTCCACGGGTCCATCCCGGTTGGTGCACACTTCCTTCAGACGTGCGCCGCAGGGCAATCCTTGGGCATGCACCCGATTATTTTTTCACGGCGGCAGGTTTTTCACGACGGCGATGATCGTGCCCATCACGGCATTGCGGTCGTGCCGCCGGATTTCCGGGGAATAGAGGCTGGAAATGCTGCCGTCGAGGAAAAGCGCGTTGCGGCAGCCGAGCCGGTCGCGGAAGAGCGTGGCGAAATCGAAAAAGCGCACCGGATCGTTCGACAGGACGAAGGCGACGCGCCCGTCCGGCAGGATGCCGACGCCGTTGCGGATCTGGAGGCTCGTGCCGTCCGGCAGGAAGCGCGGATGGATCTTCCCGTCGATCACCAGCATCGGTCCCGACTGCGTCGCCTCGCGCGGCGCGATCCCCGCGCTCGCAAAGGCCTCCGTCTCCATCACGCCCGCCTTGCCGTCTCCCACCCAGAAGACGCCGTTCGGCTTGAGGAAGAAATTGCCGAAGGCATCGCCGCAATTGAGTGTCCCGGTCTCATGGCCCTGTTCCACCAGCAGCCCCACCGGCCCGTAGTCCGGATGGTACATGCCGCCGTTCATGGCAAAGCTCATATATTCGCGGTTGCGCAGGAGATGCGTGTTGAGCCGATCATAGCTCGCTCCGCCCTCGCCCAGCGCCGCTGCCCCGAAGAGCCGGATATCGTCCTTTGCCGGATCGAAGGTGCAGACGGTATAGCGGGCCGACTGATGCATCATCTCGGCGCATTTCGGCGGTTCGGCCATGGCTGGCTCCCGGAGGAAAAGCAGAAGCAGGAGGAGAAACGGAAAGGCGCGCATATTTCCTGGCTCGGCCGGCAATGCGGCAATTAATGATGGGTCTCTATAAGGTCAAAGCGACAGTGCCGCCATGTGGAAGCGCAGTTGCGCCGTCTCGTAGCGGTAGGCGGCGCCGACGGGACAGGTGGCGCGGGCGAGACAGCCGGAGGCCATGCAGCCGGCATTCCCTTCCGGTGTGCGCAGATGGGCGCGGCAGGCGGCAACGTCGAAGGGCTCGGGACGAACGGCGCCGGCGGGACAGGTGGCAAGGCACGGCTTGTCCGGACAGACGTCGCAGGGATGCGGCTCATGCGACGCCGGTTCCGCCTCGATGGGCTCGGCAAAGCCCAGGGCGCCGCGATAGCCGTGCCAGAGGCCGTAGACGGGGTGGATGAGGATGCCGAGCGGCGAGGCCTTCAGACCTTCCGCGCGCATCGCCCATTGCTGGAAGGGTTGCCAGGGCGGGTCCGAGGGGAACCAGACGGTCGCGCCCGCCGCTGCCGCGACGGGACGAAGGACCGCCTTCGACCAGGTGTCGAGCGGATCGCTGCCGCCCCGGTCGGGCTCACCTTCACGCCAGCGCGAAAAGGCCGGCCATAGGGAGCTGCCGATATTGCCGACGAGCGCGACGCCGGCGGTAGGCCGGCCGTTTGCAAGGCGCGGCGCGGCCTCTCCCCCGGCGAAATTCAGGGTGCCGCGCAAAAAAAGACCGTGCGGCGCGAGCGCCGCACGGATGGTTTCGAGATCGGGGCGAGACGCCCTCACCGGGTCACGTCTCCCTTGAGTTCGTAGTGGGGGCGCCAGACTTCCTTCTGGATCATGTCCGCCACCCTCACCGCTCCGCCTTGCTCCCTGGCGCGATCGGGACCCTTTCAGGTGAACGCGTCGGGCATCGATTCCTTGCGCTTGGCGACGTAGTCCTTGAGCGCGTCGTCGATAGCCGGGTCGAGATAGGGCGCCTCGTAGCTCTCCAGCCAGGTGCGGCAGAGCGCGTTGGCGCGTTCCTCGATGCGCTTCTGGCCTTCGATCTCCCACTGCTCGAACGAGTTGTTGTCGGCGAGCGGCGAGCGGTAGAAGGCCGTCTGGAAGTTGGCCTGGGTATGGGCGCAGCCGAGATAGTGGCTGCCCGGGCCGACTTCGCGGATGGCGTCGAGCGCCTGCGCTGTCTCCGAAAGGTCGACGCCCTCGGCGAACTTCTGCTGCATGCCGAGTTGGTCCTGATCGATCATGAACTTCTCGTAGGAGGCGACGAGACCGCCTTCGAGCCAGCCGGCGGCGTGCAGCACGAAATTCGTGCCGGCCAGCAGCGTCATGTTCAGCGTATTCGCCGATTCATGGGCGGCCTGCGCATCCGGGATCTTCGAGCCGCAGAGCGAGCCGCCGGTACGGAACGGCAGGCCGAGGCGGCGGGCGAGCTGCGCTGCGCCATAGGAGACGAGCGAAGGCTCCGGCGAACCGAAGGTCGGCGCGCCCGACTGCATGGAGATCGAGGCGGCGAAGGTGCCGAACAGCACCGGCGCACCCTTGCGGATGAGCTGGGTGAAGGAGGCGCCGGCGAGAACCTCCGCGAGGATCTGCGTCAGCGTACCGGCGACGGTGACCGGGCTCATGGCGCCCGACAGGATGAACGGCGAGACGACGCAGGCCTGGTTGTGGCGGGCATAGACCTTCAGCGCGCCCACCATGGTCTCGTCGAAGACCATCGGCGAGTTGGCGTTGATGAGGTTGAGCGTGACTGTGTTGTTCTCGACGAAATCCTCGCCGAAGACGAGCTTGGCCATGGCGATCGTATCTTCGGCGCGCTCCGGCGCGGTGACCGAGCCCATGAACGGCTTGTCGGAATATTTGATGTGGGTGTAAACCATGTCCAGGTGACGCTTGTTCACCGGAACGTCCACCGGCTCGCAGACCGTGCCGCCGGACGAATGCATGGACGGCGCCAGATAGGCGAGCTTCACGAAGTTGCGGAAATCCTCGATGGTCGCATAGCGGCGATTGCCGTCGAGGTCGCGCACGAAGGGCGGGCCGTAGACGGGGGCGAAGACGGTGGCCTTGCCGCCGATATGGGCGCTGCGCTCGGCGTTGCGGGCATGCCAGGTGAAATCGGACGGTGCGGTCTTCAGCAGGTCGCGGCACAGGCCCTTCGGGAAGTGCACGCGCTCGCCCCTGACGTCGGCGCCGGCCTCCTTCCAGAGCTGAAGCGCTTCCGGATCGTCGCGGAATTCGATGCCGATCTCTTCCAGCACCCGGTCTGCATTGCGCTCGATCAGCGCCAGGCCTTCCTCGTCGAGAACCTCGTATTCCTTGATCTTGCGGATGATGTAGGGCAGCGACGGGCCGGGACCACCCCCCGTACGCGATGCGCGCCGCGCAGCCGCACCCCGCCCCTCGCGCGAACGGCGACCGCCGCCCTCGCTTGCCACCTGCTGAATGTCCTCGGTCATGATCCGTCTTCCTTGTCGTTCGGGCGCCGAGCGCGCCCCTCGTCATATGCTAGCAAGCCATCGGGTCGGGGCGGTTCTCAAAGCGCCAAGCGGTGGCGCACGCTGGATATCGGCCCGGCCCAGGACTATAGCGGGCAGGGGCCGGCAAATGTAGCGCCATTGCGTTGTTTGCACTGTCAATTCACGCCCGTCGGCGTTATGTGTGAAACAAGCGCCGGGCTGGTCGCTTTTTGCTGTATGCGACGTCGTTTTCAACATCGGGTTCGCGCCGCAGCAACGCTATTTCTGTTACCGGAGCTTGCCGCTGGCACGCGCAATGGAGCCGAGGAAATCCACATGTCTGACGACGAAATCATTCTCGCCGATCTCTCCGACGAAGAGCTTGTGCAGCAGATGCACGACGACCTCTACGACGGCCTCAAGGAAGAGATCGAAGAGGGCACGAACATTCTGCTCGAGCGCGGCTGGGCACCTTACGACGTTCTCACCGAAGCCCTCGTGGAAGGCATGCGCATCGTCGGCATCGACTTCCGCGACGGCATCCTCTTCGTTCCGGAAGTGCTGCTTTCTGCCAATGCGATGAAGGCCGGCATGTCGATCCTGCGTCCGCTGCTCGCCGCCACCGGCGCGCCCAAGCAGGGCAAGATGGTCATCGGCACCGTCAAGGGCGACATCCACGACATCGGCAAGAACCTCGTCGGCATGATGATGGAAGGCGCCGGCTTCGACGTCATCGACCTCGGCATCAACAATCCGGTCGAGAACTACCTCGAAGCCATCGAGCGCGAGCAGCCCGACATCCTCGGCATGTCCGCCCTGCTCACGACCACCATGCCCTACATGAAGGTCGTCATCGATACGATGAAGGAAAAGGGCCTGCGCGACGATTACGTCGTTCTCGTCGGCGGCGCGCCGCTCAACGAGGAATTCGGCAAGGCCGTCGGCGCCGACGCCTACTGCCGCGACGCGGCCGTGGCCGTCGAAACCGCCAAGGAATTCATGAAGCGCAAGCACAACATGCTTGCCGGCTGACAGAAATTCGGCGGCGCCGGTCTTGAACCGGCGCCGTCCGCTTGCGATCTCCTAGTTCGCGGCTCTCTCGACGCTCCTGCCGGCATCCTGCGTGGCATCCACGGCGTTGGCCGTATCCCTGCCCATGCCGCGGATGGTGTTGCCGCAGGCACTGAGCGCGACAAGCGCGGCAAGAACGATGCTGATCCTGGTCAGATTTGTCCCAGTCATGGTCGGAGTCCCTCTTGATGGATGTGGTTGACGCAGAACTTCGGCTCGGAAGTCCGAGCGAAGAACGCACGAAAGCCGAAAAAGTTCGAATCATCGCCTGCGGGGCGATTGCCCGGGAGGTGCTCGCCATTCGCCAGGCGAACGGGCTCGACCACATCGATCTCGTCTGTCTTCCCGCGATCTGGCACGCCCACCCGCAGAAGATCGCGCCCGGCGTCGAGCAGGCGATCGCCGAGGCGCGCGCCGAAGGCTTCTCGCGCATCTTCGTCGGCTATGCCGATTGCGGCACCGGGGGGCTCCTCGACAAGGTCTGCGAGCGCGAGGGCGTCGAGCGCATCGCCGGGCCGCACTGTTATTCCTTCTTCGTCGGCAACGATGCGTTCGCGGCGAAGGACGACGACGTGACCTCCTTCTTCCTCACGGATTTCCTCGCCCGCCAGTTCCGCGGCTTCGTCATCGAGCCGCTCGGCCTCGACCGCTATCCGCAACTGAAGGAAATGTATTTCGGCAACTACGAGAAGCTCGTCTACCTCTCGCAGGTCGAGGACGAGGCCTTGCAGCAGAAGGCGAAGGAAGCCGCCGACTATCTCGGCCTCACCTACGAATACCGCTTCACCGGCTACGGCGACCTGACGGGCGAATTGCTGAAGGCACGTTGACGCCCAGAACTAACCAATCGTTAGCGTTGCCCGAGAAATCCGCCATCCCGGTTACGGCTTCCTAAGCCCTCGTCGCGATGATGCGCGCCAAGGTTTGGCGAGGCGCACATATGACGGATATCGAAGCACGGACGGAAACGGTGGCCATCCTCATCCAGCCCGGCCCCAATCCCGAAATCGTCGTCAACGCCGTCAAGGCCGCGTTTGCGAACCTCGTGGTCATCGAGGAGCAACCCGAATCGAAAAAGCTCTTCATCCGCAGGCGGGCGAGAAAACTCGGCTGGGTGCAGGCGCTCGGCCAGCTTGCCACCATGGTCGCCTCGAAATACGGCAAGCGCTTCACGACGAAGCGCGCTCGCGAAATCCTTGAGGAATTCGGCGCAAGTCCCTCTAGAGATTCGGCAATCCGCCGCATCGCCGTCCCCTCCGCCAACAGCCCGGATTTCCTCGCGGCAATCGCCGAGATCCGCCCGGCGGCGCTGCTCCTCGTCAGCACGCGCATGCTGACGGCCGGAACGCTCGGCGCCATCCCCTGCCCCGTCCTCAACCTCCATGCCGGCATCAATCCGCAATATCGCGGCCTGCAGGGCGGATACTGGTCGCGCGCCATGGGCGACGAGAAGAATTTCGGCACGACCGTGCACCTCGTCGACGCGGGCGTCGATACCGGCGGCATCCTCCGGCAGGTGCGGCTCAAGCCTTCCAAACGCGACACGATGCACACCTATCCGCTGCTCCAGACCGCCGCGGCCACCGGCATCGTCGTCGAGGCCCTGCGCGATGCCGTCGCGGGCGACCTCAAGCCGTTGAAAATAGCCGGACCCTCGCGGCAATGGTATCATCCGCCGATCTGGACCTGGCTCTGGAACGGCGTGACCCGCGGCATCTGGTAAATCGCAAGGCCGGAAAATCCCGCGTCGTTTTTGAGCATGGGGCAGTCGTGGCGAGTGAAGCCCGGAACGCGGCCACACAGCATTGTCAGCGCTAAAGCAACTCCCGGAAAAGTGCTCCACGGTTTCCGCCCGGAATTGCGAAGAGAGGAAGAGCGTTCCAGCGAAACGCTCCCGGAGAATTTTCGACATGGCAGACCGCATCATCGTCTACTGGCGCGACATCCCCGCCCAGGTCATCATCAAGAAGGGCCGCACGAGCGCCAAGCGGGAACTGTCGCTGCGCTTCACCGAGGCGATCGACATGTGCGCCATGCGCACCGGCGCGGCGGAGACGGACGACTACCTCGCCGAATGGCGCAAGGCCGATCCGGTGCCGGTTTCCGACGACCTGGAGGCGGAAGCCGACACGGCCGCCGCCGAACTGGAAGCCGCCTACGACCGCGAGCGCCTCGTCGCCCTCGTCAAGGCCGGAGGCCGCGACAATGGCTGACGCCGTCCAGAAACCGGGCAATGCCGCCCCCGCCAAGAAGGCCGCCACCGGCGCCTTCACGCCGGCGGGCGTGTCGCCGAACCGCCGCTCGCGCCACAAATACACGGTGCGCCTGTGGGCCGTGCGCCATTCGCGCTTCTTCGAGTGGTTCTACCACCGCTTCGCGGAAGTCTTCCTGCTGCTGCATCCCGTCTGGAAGCTCTTCGGCTACCAGCGCGTGGAGCGGCCGATCACCTTCGTCGAGCGGCATGTGAAGGGCTTCCTCTTCGACTGTCGCATGTGCGGCCAGTGCGCGCTGTCGTCCACGGGCATGTCCTGCCCGATGAACTGTCCCAAGCAGCTTCGCAACGGCCCGTGCGGCGGCGTGCGCGCCAACGGCAATTGCGAGGTGGAGCCGGACATGCCCTGCGTTTGGGTCCAGGCCTGGAAAGGCTCGCAGAACATGGTGAGGGGAAATGCCATCATGAACGTGCAGAAGCCGGTGAACCAGTCGCTGCGCGAAACCTCCTCCTGGCTGCGCGTGACGGCGGAAGCCGCCGCGGCCCGCGAAGCCGCCGCCGCTGCCGGAAAGGACGCCTGATCCATGGCGCATATCGACGAAAACCCGCTCGGCGCCCACCTGCCGCTCGATCCCCTGCCCGGCCATTCCTCGCTGGGTCGCCTTGAACGCGTGCTGCGCCGCGGCGAATTCGCCGTGACGACCGAGCTCAACCCGCCCGACAGCGCCAACCCGGAAGACGTCTACGAGCGCGCCGCGATCTTCGACGGCTGGGTGGACGGCATCAACGCTGTCGACGCCTCGGGCGCCAACTGCCACATGTCCTCCGTCGGCATCTGCGCGCTGCTCACCCGCATGGGCTACGCGCCGATCATGCAGATCGCCTGCCGCGACAAGAACCGCATCGCCATCCAGGGCGACGTGCTGGGCGGGGCGGCCATGGGCGTGTGCAACATCATGTGCCTGACCGGCGACGGCGTGCAGGCCGGCGACCAGCCGGGCGCAAAGCCGGTCTTCGACCTCGACTGCATGTCGCTGCTGGAAACCGTGCGCATCATGCGCGACAACGGAAAATTCCTCTCCGGCCGCAAGCTGACGACGCCGCCGAAGGTTTTTCTCGGCGCGGCGATCAACCCCTTCGCCCCGCCCTACGACTTCCGCCCCTTCCGCCTCGCCAAGAAGATCGAGGCCGGCGCGCAGTTCGTGCAGAGCCAGTATTGCTTCGACGTGCCGATGTTCCGCGAATACATGAAGAAGGTGCGCGACCTCGGCCTGCACGAGAAATGCTACATCCTCGTCGGCGTCGGCCCCATGGCCTCGGCCAAGACCGCCAAGTGGATCCGCTCCAACGTGCCGGGCATCCATATCCCGGATGCGGTCATCAAGCGCCTCGAGGGCGCCGAGGACCAGAAGAAGGAAGGCAAGCAGCTCTGCATCGACATCATCAACGAGGTGAAGGAGATCGAGGGCGTTTCGGGCATCCACGTCATGGCCTACCGCCAGGAGGAATATGTCGCCGAGATCGTCCACGATTCCGGCGTGCTGAAGGGCCGCCGGCCCTGGAAGCGCGAGCCGAATCCGGTCGACCAGCTCGTTGCCGAACGCATCGAGGCCGCGCGCAGCGGCCAGGAACAGGACCAGCAGCAGATGGCGGAGAAAGCCGCCAGCCAGCCCCATTGACGAGAGGATTGCCGCTCGTGCCGAAATCCCCCCTCATCCGCCTGCCGGCACCTTCTCCCCGCGGGGGAGAAGGGAGAAAGACGGGAAGCCTCCGCTATCCTTCTCCCCTCGGGGAGAAGGTGGCCCGGAGGGCCGGATGAGGGGGATCCCGATCCTGCCGCCGACCAGCATTGCAACACGGAAAATCGCGCGCTAGACCAGACAGAGCGCCCCGCCCCAGAGGACCCTATATGACACGCACCATCGTCGCCTCGGCCACCCGCGAAATCATCATCGGTTTCGACCAGCCTTTCTGCGTCATCGGCGAACGCATCAACCCGACCGGCCGCAAGAAGCTGGCCGCCGAGATGATCGAGGGCAATTTCGACACCGTGCGCAAGGATGCGCTGGAGCAGGTCGCCGCCGGCGCCACGATGCTCGACATCAATGCGGGCGTGACCTCCGTCAACCCGAACGAGACGGAACCGGGCCTGCTCGTGCAGACGCTGGAGATCGTCCAGGGCCTCGTCGACATTCCGCTCGCCATCGACAGTTCGGTCACCGCCGCCATCGAGGCCGGTCTCAAGGTCGCCAAGGGCCGCCCGCTGGTGAACTCCGTCACGGGCGAGGAAGAAAAGCTCGAAGCCATCCTTCCGCTCGTCAAGAAATACGACGTCCCGGTCGTCGCCATCTCGAACGACGAAAGCGGCATCTCCATGGACCCGGACGTGCGCTTCGCCGTCGCCAAGAAGATCGTCGAGCGCGCCATGGACCACGGCATCAAGCCGCATGACATCGTCGTCGATCCGCTCGTCATGCCGATCGGGGCGCTGGGCGACGCCGGCCGCCAGGTCTTCCAGCTCCTCTATCGCCTGCGCAACGAGCTGAAGGTCAACACGACCTGCGGCCTGTCCAACATCTCCTTCGGCCTGCCGCACCGCCACGGCATCAATGCCGGCTTCATCCCCATGGTCATCGGCGCCGGCATGACGAGCGCCATCATGAACCCCTGCCGCCCGCAGGAAATGGAAGCCGTCCGCGCCGCCAACGTCCTCAACGGCACCGACCCGAACTGCACCAACTGGATCATGACCTACCGCGACCACAAGCCCGCCGAAGCCGGCGCGACGGCCTCTGCCGCTGCAGCCCCGGCCGCCGGCGGCGGCCGCCGCGGCGGCCGCGCCGCACGGGCTGGCGGGGGTGCGCGGGCGGAGTAATCGGGGGCGCTTGCCCCTCATCCGCCTGCCGGCACCTTCTCCCCGCAAGCGGGGCGAAGGAGGATGGGGCAACGCCTTGCCACAAATCCCTTCTCCCCGCCTGCGGGAAGAAGGTCGCGGCAGCGGGATGAGGGGCAGCCTCTCCCGCATCCGCGAGGAACCAGAACTGAAGATCACCTTGCGCCCGCCCCGCAAGGTGATCTTTTCATGTCGGGAATTGGCCATCCTCGCACCGTTTTCCGGTGCAGCATGGCGATAGCGTCCGATCATCATGGCAGAGTGAGCACAATGCGTTTCGACGGCACAGCAGGGACTGAGAACACCATGAGCGAAACCGC
>CBIMFD010000124.1:0-9840 GCA_966243085.1 uncultured Shinella sp. | reverse complement strand
CCATCAGGAAAACCGGGGGGCGCAATGGACCTGACGATACGCGATGCCGTGGAGGCGGACCTCCCGGCGATCATGGCCATCTACAACGATGCCGTGGCCAGCACGACGGCGATCTGGAACGACGCCGTCGTCGATCTCGACAACCGCAGGGCCTGGCTTGCCGCGCGCCGCGAACGCGGCTTCCCGGTCCTCGTCGCGCTACGCGGCAAGGAGGTCCTCGGCTATGCTTCCTACGGCGACTGGCGTGCCTTCGACGGCTATCGCCATACGGTGGAGCATTCCGTCTACGTGCGGGGCGACGCGCGCGGCACGGGCACGGGAAAGCGGCTGATGACGGCGCTGATCGACCGGGCGAGCTTCAACGGCGTCCATGTCATGATCGCCGGCATCGAGGCGGAGAATGTTGCCTCGATCAAGCTGCACGAAAAGCTCGGCTTCCGCACCGTCGGGCGGTTCAGCGAGGTCGGCATCAAGTTCGGCCGCTGGCTGGACCTTACCTGCATGGAACTGAAGGTGCCGAAGCGCTGACTAGTCCGGGTCGAAGCTGAGTGCGACGCCGTTCATGCAATAGCGCAGACCCGTCGGCGGCGGGCCGTCCGGGAAGACATGGCCGAGATGGGCGTCGCAGTCGGCGCAGCGGATCTCCGTACGCGTCATGCCGTAGGAACGGTCCGTGTGGTCCGTCACGGCGCCGGGTTCGATCGGCTGGGAGAAGCTCGGCCAGCCGGTGCCCGAATTGTATTTCGTCTCCGACCGGTAGAGCGGCCTGTTGCAGCAGATGCAGCGGTAGGTGCCCTTCCTGGAAAGCTCGAAATCGGGGCTGGAGAAGGCGCGTTCCGTGCCGTGCTCGCGCGTGATGCGGAACTGCTCCGGCGTCAGGACCTGCCGCCACTCGTCCTTCGTCTTGCTGACCTTCAAAGTCGTTGCGTCGCTCATGGGCGTCCTCCTGTCGAACGTTAGATAAGGCGCCGATTGTGGCAAGACAATCGGCGGGGATTCTTGAAAAATCGACCGTTTCCTCCTATCAACGAGGCGATCGAGAATGCGCCGGCGCGCTTGATGAGCGCAGCGACGCTTCTCGAAACGAAGATGGTCCTCTTCGCCCGCTATGGCGGCGCCGGCGCCAATGCGCTCGACGCCTTCCGCCGCTTTGGACGCGGCACCGGCCATGCAGCGCATCTCAACTGCGGCGACTGCTTCTCCTATGCGCTGGCGCGTGAAAACGCCGCGCCCTTGCTGTTCAAGGGTGGCGATTTCGGGCATACCGACGTAGAGAAAGCGCTCTGATCCGTTTCGGAGCCAAGGACGGGCGAAGCCCGCGAGAATGGGAGAGGGGATGATACCGGGCACGATGGGCTTGACCCTCCTGGCCTTTTGCCTGCCGTTTCTCGGTGCGTTCGCCGCGCCGGCGCTCACGCGGCTTCTCGGCCACCGTGCGGCCTGGCCGCTGGCGCTCGTGCCCTTTGCCGTCTTCCTGCATTTTCTCGGTTTCAACGCGGAGATCGCCCGCGGCGAGGTCGTCACCGGCGGCTATGTCTGGATTCCCTCCTACAATGTCAGCTTCTCCTGGCTGATCGACGGGCTGTCGCTCGCCTTCCTCCTGCTCATTTCCGGCATCGGCACCTTCATCGTGCTCTATGCCGGCGGCTACCTGAAGGGGCATCCGCATCAGGGGCGGTTCTTCGCCTTCCTCCTCCTGTTCATGGGCGCGATGATGGGGCTCGTCGCCTCGGACAGCTTCCTGATGCTCTTCGTCTTCTGGGAGCTGACCTCCATCGCCTCCTTCCTGCTGATCGGTTTCGACCATGCGCGGGAGGCCGCGCGCCGCGCCGCCCTGCAGGCGCTGATCGTCACGGGCGGCGGCGGGCTCTTCCTGCTGGCGGGCCTGCTGCTCCTCTGGGACATGACGGATGTCACGCAGTTCTCGCTGCTCCTTTCCTTCGGCAGCGATGTGCGGACGAGCCCCTATTACCTGCCGCTGCTCTTCCTTGTCCTCGGCGGCGCCTTCACCAAATCGGCGCAGTTCCCGTTCCATTTCTGGCTGCCGAACGCCATGGAGGCGCCGACGCCGGTCTCGGCCTATCTGCACTCCGCCACCATGGTGAAGGCCGGCGTCTATCTCCTGATGCGGCTCAATCCGGTGATGGGCGGCACGCCCGCCTGGGAGGCGATCCTGCCGGCCTTCGGCGGCCTCACGCTCATCTTCACCGCCGTGCTCGCCATCCGACAGACGGATATCAAGCTGATGCTCGCCTATACGACGGCGGCCTCGCTCGGCCTCCTCGTCATGCTCATCGGCTTCGGCACGGAAGGGGCGATCGCGGCCGCGGCGCTCTATCTCGTCGCCCATTCGCTCTTCAAGGGCGCGCTCTTCATGGTCGCCGGCCTCATCGACCACGAGGCGGGCACGCGCGACATCACGCGGCTCGGCGGGCTCGCCCGCGCCATGCCGGTCACCTTCCTCGCGGCGCTGCTCGCCGCCCTCTCGATGGGCGGCCTGCCGCCCTTCTTCGGCTTCATCGCCAAGGAGGAGGTCTATGCGGGCCTTGCCGGCGGGAGTCTCCGCGCGATCGCCTTCACGGCCGCCGCCGTCATCGGCAACGGCCTGATGTTCGCCGTCGCCTTCGCCGTGGCGCTGAAACCCTTCCTCGGCCCGCGCGCCGAAACGCCGAAACACGCCCACGAAGGCCCGTTCCTCCTCTGGTTCGGCCCGCTGGCGCTTGCCGCGAAGGGGCTGGCGATCGGCGTCTTCGCCGCGCTCGCCCACGCGCTTGTCACCACACCGCTCGCCTCCGCCATCGCGGGCAGACCGCTCGCCGTCACCGCCTCCGCGCTGCCGCATCTCGGCCTGCCGCTTCTCCTGTCGCTCGTGACCGTCGCATTCGGCTTTGTCGCGTTCCTCGGCCTCGACCGTGCGCGCGCCGCCGCGGCGCGGCTCGTCGAGGATATCGGCTGGGGACCGGACAGGGGCTTCGATCAGGCGATGCGCGGGCTGGTGCGCGCCGCGGTCGCCGTCACGCGCCGCATCCAGCCGGGGCGCATCGAGGTCTACATGACGGCGACCTTCGCGGTGATCGCGCTGGCGCTGCTCCTGCCGCCCGCCCTTTACGGGGAGTGGCCGCATCTGCCGGTCTGGCCGGCGGGCGTGCCGTTCCACGAGCTTGCGGTTATGGCGCTCGCCGTCCTCGGCATCGGTGCCGTGCTGCGGGCCGAGAACCGCCTGACGGCCATCGTCGCGCTCGGCATCCAGGGCTTTTGCGTCGCCATGCTGTTCCTGCTCTTCGGCGCGCCGGATCTCGCCTTCACCCAGTTCATGATCGAGACGCTGTCGGTCGTCATCCTGGCGCTCGCCATGACGCGGCTGAGGCTCACGCCGCGCGACCACCGGCCCCTGAGGGAGAAGATCCCCGATGCCGTGATCGCCATTGCCTGCGGCCTCGGCTTCGCGCTCTATCTCCTGAAGGTCACGCAGGGCCGCTTCGACACGGCGCTCACCGATTTCTTCAATCTCTATTCTAAGACGGTCGCGCATGGAGCCAATGTGGTGAACGTCATCATCGTCGACTTCCGCGGCACCGACACCCTCGGCGAGATCGCCGTCGTCATGGTGACGGGCCTTGCGATCCTCTCGATCATCCGCATTCGCAAGGGGAGGGCGTGAGGATGGGCATATGCGGCCACCCCCCTCTGGCCTGCCGGCCATCTCCCCCTCAGGGGACAGGGCTATCGCATCTAGATTCCGGTGAGGCGGCTTTCCCTTCTCCCCAGCGGGGAGAAGGTGGCCCGAAGGGTCGGATGAGGGGGACTATTCTTGGCGTTATGCGCTTTTCCCGTCCTCGGCATCCCCCTCATCCGCCTGCCGGCACCTTCTCCCCGCTGGGGAGAAGGGCATTGGGGCAAGCGTTTTGCTCATATGCGATAGCGCCTCCTGACGGGGGTATGGCGGCGTACGCCGCCAACGGAAGGGGCCGCCCATGAACACCCTCATCTTCCGTACCGTCGCCCCGTTCCTCACCGCGCTCATGGTGCTCTTCTCGATCTTCGTCCTTCTGCGCGGCCACAACGAGCCGGGCGGGGGCTTCATCGGGGGGCTGATCGCGGTATCGGCGCTGGCGATCTTCGGCATCGCCAACGGGATCGCCGCCGTGCGCCGGGCGCTGTGGTTCCATCCGATGGCGATCTCCGCCTTCGGGCTCTTCGCCGCGGCCGTCGCCGGGCTGCTCTCGGCCTTTTCCGGCGTGCCCTTCATGACGGGGCTGTGGATCTATCCGGCGGTGCTCGGCGTCGAGATCCCGCTTTCCAGCGTCATGCTGTTCGATACCGGCGTCTATCTCGTCGTGGTGGGGTCGATCACCTCCATCGCGCTGGCGCTCGAGGCGGGAGACGATCTCTGATGGAAGTGCCCTTCGCCCTCCTCGTCGGCCTGTTCTTCGCCGCCGCCGTCTATCTGATGCTGTCGAAGTTCCTCGTGCGCGTGCTGCTCGGCGTCGTGCTGCTCGGCAATGCGGTGAACCTCCTCCTCTTCACGAGCGGCCGCATCCTGCGCGAGGTGCCGCCGATCATCCCCGCCGGGCGCGACGTGCCGGCGACGCTCACCGCCAATCCGCTGCCGCAGGCGCTGATCCTGACGGCCATCGTCATCTCCTTCTCTTTCTTCGCCTTCCTCCTCGTGCTCGTCTACCGCGCCTACCAGGATCTCGGGACCGACAACGGCAACGAGATGCGGCTCGCCGAGCCGGAGGACGCTCCCCTTCCGCCGACCGGCTACTGACAGGACCGCCCCGCCGATGGCCGTATCGCCCGCCGCCCTTTCCGCCGCCCATGTCGCGACCCCCACGGCGCTCGCCGACTGGCTGGTCGTGCTGCCGCCCGTCTGGTGCATCCTGTCGGGCGCGATGCTCCTGATGCTGCGCAAGTCCCTGCGCCTGCAGGGCTGGCTCGCCGTTCCCGCGCTTGCCGTGCTCGTCGGGCTCGACGGGCTGCTCCTGATGCGCGTGGCCGAAGGCGGCCCGGTCACCATGGTCATGGGCCGCTGGCTGCCGCCCTTCGGCATCGCGTTTACGGCGGACCTGACGGGTGTGCTCTTCGCGCTCGCCGGGGCGATCGTGGCGCTCGCGGGCGGCATCCATGCGCTTGCCGATATCGACGGCAGCGGCCGGCGCTACGGCTTCTATCCGTTCCTGCTCCTGCTGATGGCCGGCGTTTCCGGCGCGTTCCTCACCGGCGACATCTTCAACCTCTATGTCTGGTTCGAGGTGCTGCTTATCGCCTCCTTCGGCCTGATCACGCTGGGCTCGGAGCCGCGGCAGATCGACGGCGCGATCAAATACGCCTTCCTCAACCTCATCGCGACGACCCTCTTCCTCATCGCCACCGGCTATCTCTACGGCATCTTCGGCACGCTCAACATGGCCGACATCGCCGCCAAGGCGGCGGAGGGCCGGGCGGACCTGCCGCTGATGACGCTTGCGGTGCTCTACCTTGCCGCCTTCGGCATGAAGGCGGCTGCCTTCCCGGTGAATTTCTGGCTGCCGGCCTCCTACCACACGCCGCGCGTCGTCGTTTCGGCGCTCTTTGCGGGCCTCCTCACCAAGGTCGGCGTCTATGCGCTGCTGCGCACGCTGGTCATGCTCTTTCCCGTCGAGCGGGAGGAACTGAGCTTCGTGATCGCGCTCGTCGGCGTCGCGACCATGCTCCTCGGCGCGCTCGGCGCGCTGGCCGAGAGCGATATCCGCCGGCTTCTCGGCTACGCCGTCATTTCCGGCGTCGGCGTCATGCTCGCCGGCCTTGCGCTCGGCAGTCCCGGCGGCATCGGCGGGGCGATCCTCTATGCGCTGCATTCCATGGTGACGATGACGGGGCTCTACATGGCCGCGGGGCTGGCGGGGCGGCTTGCCGGCAGCTTCGACCTCAACCGGCTCGGCGGGCTCTACACCCGTTCGGCGCTTCTTTCCGCCCTGTCGCTCATGCTGTTCTTCGCCGTCTCCGGCCTGCCGCCCTTTTCCGGCTTGTGGCCGAAGGTCATGGTGGTGAAGGCGGCGATCGATATCGGCGCGTGGTGGCTGGCGGGCTCCGTGCTGCTTGCCGGCTTCCTCACCACCATCGCCTTCGCCCGCGTCTTCCTCCTCGCCTACTGGCGGCCCGCGCAGGATGCGCCCGCGCCCGTGAACGTGCCGGCAAGCGCCCTCCTGCCGCTCGCCGGGCTGACGGCGCTGACGCTCTTCTTCGGCCTCTTTCCCGAGGCGCTGATCGCGGCCGTGCAGCATGCGGCGGCGGGCCTTGCCGATCCGAACGCCTATATCGGCTCGGTCTTTCCGGGGAGGACGTGATCCATGCGGCCAGCCTTCACCCTTGCCGTCTTCGCGCTCGTCTGGCTCGCCGTCTCCGGCAGCTTCACGCTTCCCAACCTTCTGCTCGGCCTTGCCGCCGGAGGGCTGTCGCTGGCACTTGTGCGCGGCCATGTCCGGCCGGATGGCCGGCGCATCCGGCCGCTGAAGCTGCTGTCGCTGCTTCTTCTCTTCTTCAAGGAACTGGCGCTCTCGGCCTTCAAGGTCGCCGTTCTGGTGGCGAGCCCGAAGATGGCGGTGAAGCCCGGCATCTTCGCCTTTCCGCTGACGGTCGACCGCGATTTCGAGATCACGCTGCTTGCCAACCTCATCACGCTGACGCCCGGCACGCTCTCCGTCGACGTCTCCGAGGACCGGATGGTGCTCTACGTCCACGCCATCGACTGCTCCGACCCCGCCGGCGCGCGGCGCGACATCGCGAACGGTTTTGAAAGGAAGATCATGGAGGCCTTCCGGTGATACGCCCCGAGACGATCATCTCCGCCGCCGCCGCCATCGCGCTCTTCCTGATGTGCGCGGCCTTCTTCCTCACGGCCTTCCGCGTCGTCCGCGGGCCGACGCTGCCCGACCGCATCGTTGCGCTCGACATGCTGGTCGCCATCGCCATCGGCTTCATCGCCGTGATCGCGATCAGGACCGGTTTCAGCCTCTATATCGACATCGCCATCGCGCTCGGCCTCGTCGGCTTCCTGGCGACGGTCGCCTTCGCCCGCTTCGTGCTGGTGACGGGCGCGCAGCCGGACGAAAACGAGAAGCCGGCAAGCTCGCGCCGCGGCCGGGCGGGAAAACGCGGGAGGGCGCGCTGATGGCCGATCTCCTCCTTGCCCTTCTGGTCGGCCTCATGCTGGTCGGCGGCGGCATCTTCACCTTCCTTGCCGCGCTCGGCATCGTGCGCCTTCCGGACGTCTATACCCGCATGCACGCCGCCTCGAAGGCGGGGACGGTCGGTTCCGGGCTGATGCTGCTGGCCGCCGGCATCCACGCGCTCGACGTCGCGATCCTCATGCGCGCGCTTGCCGGCTTCGTCTTCTTCGTGCTGACGGCGCCGGTCGCCGCCCATCTGGTGGCCAAAGCCGCCCATGCCGCCGGCTATCGCCTGGCGCCGCACACCGTACTCGACGATCTGGCGGCCGCCGAGGAGCGCGCCAGCAAGAAGCGTTGACATTTCGTTTAAAATCCGGTGCGGATTTGGCAGTATCCACCGTATTGCGCCTGAAACAATTCCGATATCAGCGGACATCTTCATTGTTCTTCAAAATAATTCTGGACTTTGAATAGCGGAATGATATTTCAGGCGAAGTAAAGCATTCCGGTTGATTTAGCTCGATTGCAAGTTGCCTGTTTAAGTTGAATAAGCGCTTCAATCACGATTATCAGGTATATGTTCCGGCAAAGACGCTGCGGGAACGGCAGCCGTTGTAGTGGAAAGTTATATTGACCAGGGTTGTCAGGGTTTAGAAATTCTTGCGCGCGAGGCAATGTTTCGCCACAACCCGGCCGAAAAAGACGCTTTACCGAAATCGAGTGCCGGCCGATGGATGGGGTCATCGGTCTTCCTATTGTCCGACAGGAGAAGAATATGTCTGAAACAACCCTCGGCGCTGCCAATTCCAGCCTGCTTGTCGAACTGACGGCCGATATCGTCGCCGCCTATGTCGGCAATCATGTGGTGCCGGTCGGCGAACTGCCGGGCCTGATCGCCGATGTGCATGCCGCGCTCAACAACACGACGCAGCCGTCCGCTGCCGCCGAGGCGCCCGTCGCGGCCGAAAAGCCGAAGCCGCCGGTGCCGGTGAAGAAGTCCGTGCAGAACGACTACATCATCTGCCTGGAGGACGGCCAGAAGTTCAAGTCGCTGAAGCGCCACCTGATGACCCATTACGGCATGACCCCGGAAGAATACCGCGAGAAGTGGGACCTGCCGGCCGACTACCCGATGGTCGCTCCGGCCTATGCCGAGGCCCGCTCGCGCCTCGCCAAGGAAATGGGCCTCGGCCAGCGCCGCAAGGGCAAGTAAGCGCCGTCATCCACGGCAGGAATGGAAAGGCCGGGACCGGAAGGTTCCGGCCTTTTTGCGTTGCGGCGTTGCGCTTTGAAAGCGGAATTGAGGAATAAAAGCCTATATCGGGGACGGGAATCGTGATTTTCTGAGGAAATTCAACGAATGATTGTGGCTTGTCGCTTCATTCATCCCCGTTCGTCCTCTAGGGTGTATGAATAAATTCCTATCAACGGAGGGACCAGTCATGCACCAGTTCATCGTATCCGAAGGGCGGGCCGGCACGGCGCCCGGCCGTACTGCCGGTCCTGCTCCCGAAACGAAGGGCGCGGGCCGCCCGGAGGATGGCGGCGCCCGCACCGCGGAAAGCGGCCTTGCCATGCCCGTGGTGCCCACGGGCGTCGCCTGCCGCATCGTCCGCCAGCTCGTCCTGGAAATGACGGCGATGGCGGGGGAGAGGCCTCTCTGGCGGCGCGACCGGCGCCGTGCCACCTGCCATGCGCGCCAGGTCGCCATGTATGTCTGCCATGTCGTCCTGCGCCTGTCGATGTCGGAGATCGGGGCCGCCTTCGGGCGCGACCGCACGACGGTCGGCCATGCCTGCAACGTGGTGGAGGATCGGCGCGACGACGCGGCCTTCGACGCCTTCGTCTCGGCGATCGAGCGCCTCGTGATCTCGGTGTTCGGCCCGGCGGGGATCGGCAGCCATGAATAGGGCGGCGGCGGACCGGCTGGCGCGGCTCCTGCGCTTCCTCCTCGCCTCGGGCGAGGCCGTTGTCCGCGAGGACGGTCTTCACGCCGCCGGCGGCCGCATGATGGCGCTGCCGGAAGGTGTTCTGGCCGAGGCGCTGCGTCTCGGCCTCGCCCGGCGTGGCGACGGCCGGCTTACGGCCACGGCGGAGGCGCGCGCCTTCCTGAAGCGCCGGCTCTGCGATGCGCAGACGCCCTTTGCCGCCCAGCATCGCGACATGGCGCCGGTGACGGTTCTTCGCGACGGCGCGCGGGAGACGGCGATGGCGAACCGGCTCGAATCGCCGCTCGCCGCCCTTGCCCGGCTGAAGGAGAAGACGGGCGGGGCATACCTGCCGGAAAGCGCGATTGCCGCGGGCGAGCGGCTGCATGCGGATTTCACCCGCGGCGGGCTCCAGCCGCGCATGACCATGTCCTGGGAGCCGCGCATCGCCGGCCGCCAGAAGGGCGAGGCGGGTGCGGCGCGCGCGATCACCGACACGGCGCTCGCCGCGCGCCTGCGCGTCGCCCGCGCCATCGAGGCGATCGGCCCCGAGCTTTCCGGCGTCGCGCTCGACGTCTGCTGCTTTGCGAAGGGGCTTGAGACGGTGGAGCGCGAACGCCAGTGGCCGGCCCGCTCCGCCAAGCTGATGCTCCGCGCCGCCCTGATGGCGCTCGCCCGGCACTATGCCCCGCCCGCGCCGAAGGGCCGCCGGGCGCATGCCTGGGGGGCGGAGGGGTATCGGCCGGAGTTGGGCGGGTGAG
>CBIMFD010000123.1:0-9860 GCA_966243085.1 uncultured Shinella sp. | reverse complement strand
CTTCCGCTTCCTGTCGGCGGGTGATGCCGATGGCGACACCATCATGGGCTTTCAGCCCGGAGACAGGCTGGACCTCAGCGGAATGGACGCCAACTGGACGGCTTCCGGCAACCAGGCGTTCACGCTGGTCTCCGGCGCCTTCTCCGGCGCGAGCGGCGAATTGCTCGTCACCCACGAGAACCGAGACGGCATCGACTACACCGTGGTCGAGGGCAACACGTCCGGCGGCAATGCTGCGGACTTCAAGCTCTCGATCAAGGGCTCGCACAATCTTACGGCCAGCGATCTCGATCTCTAGCGCGCATGAGCCGGAGGCGCATGAGGCGCCTCCGGCAAGCGAAATCCAGTTCAGCGGGTGACAGTCATGCGTTCCAAAGAGCCGATGTCCGCAGCCAGACGGAAAAATGCAGAGAAACTGACCAGCGGCTTTCGCGCCGCCGGCCTCTTCCTCTTCGTCATGTCCGGTATCATCAACGTTCTGGCGCTGACGGGCGCCTTCTACATGCTCCAGATCTACGACCGTGCGCTGACGAGCGCGAGCATCCCGACGCTGCTCGCCATCTCGATCCTGGCGGTAGGGCTCTATTTCTTCCAGGGTCTGTTCGACATTCTGCGCGCGCAGATCCTCGTGCGGATCGGCGCGCGCCTCGACCGGAAGATCGCGCCGCTGGCGCACCGGGTCGCCGTCGACATGCCCCGCTTCGGCTTCTCGACGGCGGAATCGCTCGAGCGCGGGCGCGACGTCGATACGGTCCGCAGCTTTCTCGGAAGCCAGGGGCCGATCGCTCTGTTCGACCTGCCATGGATGCCGCTCTTCCTGGCCTTCGTCTACATCCTCCACCCGCTTCTCGGCGCGCTCGCCCTTGGCGGGGCGGTGGTGCTGACGCTCCTGACCATCGTCACGGAGCTGATGACGCGGCGGCTCGCGAGCGCCACCCACGCTGCCGTCGTGACGCGCAACGCCATCGCCGATTCCAATGCCCGCAATGCCGATATCCTGAAGGCGATGGGCTTTGCCCGCCGGGCGGTCGAACGGTTCGACCGCGCCAATGAGGACCACCTTCATCTCCAGACGCGCGCCAACGACATCACCGGCACGTTCGGCGCCATTTCGCGCGTCGTGCGGATGATCCTGCAATCGGCGGTGCTGGGGCTGGGCGCATACCTGACCATCCAGGGTCAGCTTTCCGCCGGCGCCATCATCGCCGCCTCCGTCGCCTCGGCACGGGCGCTGGCGCCGATCGATCTTGCCATCGGCAACTGGAAGAGCGTCGTTGCCGCAAGGGCGGCTTTCCAGCGGCTGCGGGAAACGGTCGTCGCCCTGCAATCCGCGCCCGAACCGATGGACCTGCCGGAACCGGAGCGCTCGCTGAAGGTCGAAGGCCTCACGATCGCCGCGCCCGGATCGGGCCGCGTGCTGCTGAGCGATGTCAGCTTCGAGCTCAGGGCGGGCCAGGCCCTCGGCGTCATCGGCTCCAGCGGCGGCGGCAAGACAACTCTCGCGCGCGCACTGACCGGGATATGGCCCGCGCTGCGCGGCAGCGTGCGGCTGGACGATGCCGAGCTGACGCAATGGGAAGACGCCCGGCTCGGCTCCTATATCGGCTATCTGCCGCAGGAGGTCTCGCTGCTCGACGCCACCATCGAGGAGAACATAGCCCGTCTCGGCGAGGCCGCGGAGGCGCGGACCATCGTCAAGGCGGCCGCAGCGGCAGGCATCCATCCCATGATCGTGCGCCTGTCCGATGGCTACAAGACGGAGCTGGGTCCGCTCGGGGTGTCGCTTTCCGGCGGCCAGCGCCAGCGCATCGGCCTCGCCCGCGCGCTTTACGGCGATCCCTTCCTCGTCGTGCTCGACGAGCCCAATTCCAACCTCGACAGCGAGGGCGAGGCAGCCCTGACCGCCGCGATAGAAGGCGTGAAATGTCGCGGCGGCATCGTCGTCGTCATCGCACATCGGCCGAGCGCGCTTGCTGCGGTCGACATGGTGGCGGTGGTGCAGAACGGCAAGTTGACCGCCTTCGGACCGAAGGAGGACGTGCTCGGTGCCGTCATCCAGGCAACGCCGGCCGCACCGGCCGCAGCCTCCGCCAACCACATGAGAATGGAGCGCGCAGGTCTTGCGGCGCGGGTTTCGACATGATCATCGATGTAAAGGCAACGAAGCAGGCCCCGGTCGAGCCCGACCCTTCGGAGCGCTATGTCCTGAAGGGAGCGGACAGGAAATCGCGGACGCCTTTCGCGCTCGCCCTGGTGCTGGCCGGACTCGTCCTCTACCTCCGCTCCTTCTTCGAGAGCAGCGCCCGCCCGGCGGAGACGGCGAAGGAGGAAGACCGGAGGGCGGAAGAGGAAGGCGAAGCACCGCCGACGGACGCAGACCCGCCGCAGGATCTGGTGCTGCCTGTCGATCACGAGCTTTCGTCGCCGGATAGCTATCCGCAGGAAAGCGACCTGCCGATCGACGAGCGCTTCCTGAAGGATATCGCCCGGCCGGAAAGCCTGCAGGCCGGCATCACCTTCGACATCGACGTCAAGGGATGGGTCGGCGCGAAATCGTTCGGTTTCGGTTCTCTTGCGGCCAATGACAATGCGTTTCCCGGATCGTTCTTCCATGCGCCTGCCACGGGGAGCAATCCGGTAGGAGGAGGGAGCCGGCCCGATATTCCTGATGGGGGTTCCGCAGGAGCGGGCGACGAAGAGCCCGGAACCGATGCTCCCGGTGAGAAGGGGGAGACGGAGCGGATCAACCGCGCGCCGCGTGTCACGGGACCTGTCTATCTGCTGGACGTCACGGGCTGCGCCTTGCTGGCCATCGCCCTTTCGGATCTGCTGCGCAATGCCCATGATCCGGACGGCGATGCGCTTTCCATACGCAACCTGACGATTTCGCACGGCACGCTGGTGCCGGCAGATGGATATTGGCTGTTCCAGGGCGGGCCGAGACTCGAAGGGCGGGTGACGCTCAGCTACGAAATCACGGACGGCGACTTCTTCGTGGAGCAGGTCGCCTATTTCGACGTCAGGCGAAACGGCATCGAAGGATCGGAAGGCGACGACGTCATGCTCGGCACGTCCTGCGGCGACGATATCGCCGCTGGTGGCGGAGACGACAACATCGATGCGAGAGGCGGCGACGACGTCGTTGCCGGTGGCGATGGGGACGATCACATCGTGGCGGGTGACGGCGACGACATCGTCCTTGCCGGGCATGGCGAGGATATCGTCTTCGGCGGCGCGGGCAACGACACGATTTCCGGTGGTGCCGGCGACGACCGGCTTTACGGGGATGCGGGTAACGACACCCTCTTCGGCGATGCGGGAGACGACATGCTGTTCGGCGGCGCCGGCGCCGACATCCTGGACGGGGGCACCGGCAACGACCGTCTCGAAGGCGGCGAAGGAAACGATCTTCTGATCGACGGCCTTGGCCGTGACCGCAACTTCGGCAATGCTGGCGACGACCGGGTCGTGGCGGCGTCTGACGGGGACGACGACGTTCATGACGGCGGCGACGGGCACGATACGATCGACTATTCCCGCTCCTCATCCGGCGTGACGATCGACCTCGACGAAGGCTTCGCCTCCGGCCTCGAGATCGGAAACGACGCGATCGCTTCGTTCGAGGCCGTCGTCGGTGGAAGCGGCGACGACCACATCACCGCGAGCACGCGGCACGCGAACACCCTGACGGGCGGCGAGGGCGACGACGTCTTCCGGTTCCTGCCTCCGGCCCTGCCGGCGGAAGGCGCCGGGCCTCCTGCCGCGGCAAATCACATCATCCTCGATTTTACCGTCGGCGACCGGATCCACATGTCGAAATATGACATCTTCGAGCGGGTCCTCGACAGGCACGAGGACCAGTTCGAGGCGATCTACGGCGACGGCTTTGAAGAGGACGACGTCGCCATCCGCTACCGCCACGACCGGATCGACGAACTGAGCCGGACGGTCATCGAGGCGGACTTCAATCGGGACGGCATCTGGGAAACGACCGTGACGATCGACGGCGCGCGCATGCTTGTCGTCATCGAGCACGCTTGACGGGAGGCATTTATGAGCAAGGAAACCAGCAATCCCTTTCGCATCGGCCCCCGGGTTTTCGCCGGCACCACGCTCGGCTTCCTTCTGGTTGCCGGTGCGGGGGGCTGGGCCGCGACGATGCAATTGTCCGGTGCGGTCATCGCGCAGGGCCAGATCGCCGTGGACCAGCAGATCAAGGCCATCCAGCATCGCGACGGCGGCATCGTCAGCGAGATCGCCGTGCGCGAGGGCGACCTCGTGAAGGAGGGGCAGGTCCTGCTTCGCCTCGACGACGTTCAGACGCGGGCCGAACTGTCCATCGTCAGGGCGCAGTTGCTCGAACTGACCGTGCGCAGGGCCCGCCTTCTGGCGGAGCGCGATCTTCTGACGGGAATCGAGTTTCCAGGCAGCCTCGACATCCGCCATGCGGAAACGCGCCTGCTCGTCTCCGGGGAGCAGCGATTGTTCGAGGGCAACCGTCTGAACCGGGAAAGCCGCAAGCAGCAGCTTGAACTCGGCACGGTGCAGGTCGCGAAGGAAATCGTCGGGCTGGAAGCCCAGCGCAGCTCCAAATCCGACGAGATCGCACTGGTGGAGGAGCAGCGAAGGAAGCTCGAAAAGCTCACCCGCCAGCAATTGATCGAGCGCGCACCGCTCTATGCCGCAAACCGCGATTTCGCCCGGCTGCAGGGCGAGCAGGGCGAAATCGATGCCGCCATTGCCCGTGCGCGCAGCAAGGTGAACGAGATACGTCTGCAGATCATCGCGATCGACGAGACCGCCCGGACGGAAGCGCAGCGCGAGCTTACGGCCGTCGAGACCAAGCTGTCCGAGCTTCAGGACAGGCAAATGGCGATTTCCGACCGCCTGTCGCGCACGGAGATACGCGCTCCGCTCTCCGGTACGGTCAACGAGCTCAACATCCACACGATCGGCGGCGTCATCACCCCGGCCGAAGTCCTGGTGACCATCGTTCCGGCGAACGCGCGGCTGAAGGTCGAAGTCATGCTGCAGCCGACGGCCATCGACCAGGTCGAGCCCGGCAGCTCGGCGCGCCTGCGCCTCACGGCGCTGAACCAGCGGACGACCCCGGAGCTTTTCGGCCTGGTGTCGCACGTCTCGCCCGCCACCACGCGTGACGCGGCCAGCGGCCAGCTCTACTACAAGGGTGACGTCGAGATCGAAGAGGGCGAACTGGCCAAGATCGGCAAGAGCCGGCTCATTCCCGGCATGCCGGTGGAGGTCTATGTCACGACCAGCGAACGGACCGCGCTTTCCTATCTCGTCAAGCCGATCGTCGACCAGTTCAGCAAGGCGTTCCGCGAGCGCTGACCTATTCAGTCCATGGTGGTGAGGCTATTGGCGCCTGCCGCTTTGCGTGTATCCTGCCGGGGGAAACGGAACGGGTGCCGCCTGTCATGGAGGAGAACGAACGGGATAAGGGCTGGCTTTCGGGCCTGAGCCTGTCGAGCCAGTTCCTGGCGGCGGCCGCCGTGGTGCTGTGCCTGTCGATGGCGGTGCTCGGAACCTGGATCAACCGGCAGATCACACGCAGCGTCCTTGCGGTCTCCGGTTCGGCCGGGGCCGCCTTTCTCGACGCCTTCGTCGAACCGCTGATCCAGGATATCGGCCCGGACGGCCGATTGCCGGCCGAAAGCCAGAAGGCGCTGGATGCGCTGCTCTTCGACGGCCAGCCGATCCGCAGGAGCATCATAACCGTCAAGATCTGGCGGCTCGACGGCACGGTGATCTACGTCAACGAGCCGAAGGACCTGATCGGTCAGAAATTCGCCTCGACGGACGTCGCCAGCGCGGCAGCCGGCGAGGTCATCGCCGAATTCGACGACATGACGAGCCGGGAAAGCGCCCATGAGCAGCAGCTCGGCCTGTCCACCATCGAAGTCTATGCGCCCTTGCATCGCAACACGACCGGAGAGGTGATCGCCGTCGGGGAGATTTACGAGAATGCCGAGATTCTCGATGCCCAGCTCGAACTCGGTGTGATGCGGACCTGGATCATCGTCTGTTTCACCACGCTTGTCATGCTCACGGTGCTTTACCTGATCGTCCGCCGGGGAAGCCGGCTGATATCGCGGCAGCGGGCGGAACTGCAGGCGCGTTTCCGGGATTCGCAGCAGTTGGCGGCCACGAACGAGGACCTTCGTCTGAAGGCCGAGCGTGCCAGGCTGGATGCCAACGCTGCCAACGAAGAGCTGATCGGGCGGATCGGCCTCGACCTTCACGACGGCCCGATACAGATCCTGAGTCTGCTGATGCTTCGGCTCGGCAGGCTCCGCAATGGCGGGCCGTCAGGGGAAAATGCCGCCAACACCGCGGCGATCGAGGAGCTTACGGCGAGCGTCATCCACGAATTGCGCGTTCTTTCGGCTGGTCTGGTGCTGCCGGAAATCGGCGATCTCGAGGTCGGCGAGACCATCCGGCTCGCCGTCGAACGCCACGAGAACCTGACCGGCACCAAGGTCGACGTCGAATTCGGCGATCTCCCTCAGCATGTGACGGGTGCGCTCAAGATCTGCATCTACCGCATCGTCCAGGAATCACTCAACAACTCGTTCAAGCACGCCGGCGGCGTCGGACAGCGCGTCCGCGCGGAGCTGAGGGGCGCGCATATCGGGTTGCGGATATCGGATCGGGGCGGCCCGTCGTCGCAGCGCAAATCGCTCGCCGGCGACGGGTCCAAGCTCGGTATGCGCGGCATCCATAGCCGCGTCGAGACATTCGGCGGCACGATAGCCGTCCGGTCGCAAGCCGGCGGCACGATCGTCGATGTCGAATTGCCCATCAGCGAGCTGGCGATGATCGAGGCGGGTTTCGCGCATGTGCCCATGCCGTGACCGTCGCGGAAGGTCTTCAATTGAGAAGGCCGCTGCCCTTCTGCGCATTCGCCTTCTCGGCTGCGAACCCGCCGAGTTCCTGCGCGGCCAGCACGACCTCGACCCGGTTGCGGGCATGCAGCTTCTGCATCAGCAAGGTCATGTAATGTTTCACCGTTTTCTCGCTGATCTGGAGCCGGCGGGCGATTTCCTTGTTCGTTCTGCCGAGGAGGAGGAGCCGGACGATCTGGTCTTCGCGAACGCTCAATCTGACCGTCTGGGGCGCGGACTGGCGGGCCGTGGATGTACGAAGGGCCGAGATCACTTTGCTGGCAAAGCTGGGCGTGATGAAGGTCTCGCCGGCGATCACCGTTTCGATGGCCTGCATCAGTTCTTCGTCCGTGCTCCCCTTCAGCACATAGCCGATGGCTCCGGCCTCGAAGGCCCGCACCGCGTGATCGATCCCGGCAGAGGCGGTGAAGACGATGACCTTGGTCTGGGGGGCGACTTCGCGGCTGCGGTGGATGGCCGCGAAGACATCGCCCGGCATGTTCAGATCGAGCAGCAGTATATCGGGATGCATCGTTGCCGACACTTCGATGACGTCCGATGCGCAGCGCCCGGTGCCGAGCACCTTGAATCGCGGCAGCTCGGAAAAGATGTGTGCCAGGCCGCCCAGGAGCACCGGATGATCATCGACGAATGCTATGGAGACGACTGCCATACATGAAGCTCCCCTTTTGCAGGTATAGATTGTAGCGCCTGGGCAAAGTGGCGTAAATCGGTAAGTTAACATATGGTAAATTAAAGTCGCGGCATCTGAGCGATGTCCGATCGGCGCACACATCGGCACCCGCGAGACGCCCGGCGGCCTGGCGCCGCCGGCGCTACACCCGCCGCAAATTGCCGAAAGTCAAGTTTCGGCCCCTACTTTATTGTTTAGCGTTAACTGTTCCTAAAGTGCTCGGCCTGCACTTAGTAATACCATAAGGAGATTATCATGCTGCTTGGCCGACTGCTTCTCACCGCCGCCAGTGTTCTTGCGCTTTCGGGTCCTGTCGCCGCGGCAGAACCCGCAAGCCCCGACATTCAAAAACTCGTCACGCCCGACGTCATCAAGGAGATGCGGACGTGGATTGAGAGCGACATCGTCCGCATCTCGATCGGCACCCAGAACAAGCGGCTGTCGAAGCTCGACCAGTCGACGATCGAAACGCTCGACCAACAATGGGTCAAGGAACGCGAGAGCGAGGACAAGCCGCTGATCGCCGCGACGCTCTCCAACCCTCTCTCCGTCTATCTCTCGCGCATGCAGGGCCGCTCGCTCGGCCTTTATGCCGAGATCTTCATCATGGACCAGAACGGCCTCAATGTCGGCCAGAGCTCGATCACCAGCGACTTCTGGCAGGGCGACGAAGCCAAGTTCCAGAAGACCTATGACGTCGGCCCCGGCGCTGTCTTCATCGACGAGCCGGAATTCGACGACGAGATGAAGGTCTGGCGCGGGCAGGTGAACTTCACCGTGACCGATACCGAAGGCAAATCCATCGGCGCGGCGACGGTCGAGCTCAACCTGACGGAACTCGCCCGACGCGCAGAAGCCGGCGCGTGAGCCGCCGCTTGAGCTTGGAATAACCGAATCCCTCACTAAGGCCGCAGCACGGCGCAGAGGGTGTCGAGGAGCATAGACATGTCCCTGTTGAACAATATCTCCGTCAGCCTCAAGGGCTTTGCCGCCTTCGCGACGCTCACGATCATCGCGACCGCCGCCTGCGGCCTGATCTACATGCGCTCGACAACGGCCACCCACATGGTGGAGGCCAATCTCGACATCGGTGCGTTGATCGACGATACGGGCCGCCTGTCGGCGGCCGTCTCGGAAGCCGATCTTGCCTACAAGAACTTCCTTCTGACCGGCAATCGCGACTTCGTCGAGGCCTACGAGCGCGAGAGCACCAGGATCGATACCAAGGCGAGCGAGCTTGCCGCGGAATTCGCCGAGACGGCACGGGATCAGGTCGCGGCGCTCAAGGAAGCGACGGCAATCGCGGCCGCCTGGCGCGACGAGTTCGTCGATCGCCAGATCGTCCTGATGCGCGATCCGATGACGGTCGAGCTTGCCCGCGTGGTCGAGGCCACCGGCGAGGGCACCGCGCGCGTCGGCGAGTTCAATGACAAGTTGTCAGCGTTGACCGCCGCCCTGCAGAAGCGCGCCGACGTCGCCTCGGCCAATCAGCAGGCTGCGCTCTCCTCGGTCGAGACGATCAGCCTGATCGTGCCTATCCTTATCGCGGTCGTCGCCGTGTTGCTCGGCATCCTCAATCACCTCTATGCCGCCCGCCCGCTCATGCTGCTCGCCGGCACCATGCAGCGCCTGGCGGAAGGTGACCTCGACGTGCCGGCCGTCTATGTCGGGACCGACGAGATCGGCCGCATCGCGGCGACGACGGAGGTCTTCAAGGAATCGGCGCTCGCCAACCGCCGGCTCGAGGCCGAGGCCGGCGAAAACCGTCGCCGCGCCGAGGCCGATCGCCTCGCCGCCCAGGAGCGCGCCGAGACGGAAGCCGCCGAGCGGCTGCGGACCGCGACGTCGGGCCTGGCTGACGGCCTGCAGCGGCTCGCCTCCGGCGACCTCTCCTTCCAGCTCGACGACGCATTCGCACCGGATTTCGAGGCGCTGCGCCACGACTTCAACCGCTCGGTCGCCCAGCTCGGCTCGACGCTCTCGGCGATTGCCGGCAGCATCTCCGCGATGGAATCGGGCACTCGCGAGATCGCGGCCGGCGCAGACGACCTGTCGCGCCGTACCGAACAGCAGGCGGCCTCGCTCGAGGAGACCGCGGCCGCCGTCGAGGAGATCACGTCCAACGTGGTCAATTCGACCAAGCGCACGGAGGAGGCCCGCGGGGTTGCGAGCCGCGCCAACGTGTCGGCGACGGAATCCTCCGAGGTCGTATCCAAGGCCGAGGACGCGATGCGCAAGATCGAGGAGAGCGCCCAGCAGAT
>CBIMFD010000122.1:0-9953 GCA_966243085.1 uncultured Shinella sp. | reverse complement strand
AAGGTGGCGGCAGCCGGATGAGGGGCTACGCTTCCTTCACCAGTTCCTCCAGCCGCGCCAGCAGCCTCACCCGATCGTCGCGGAAATTCCCCGCCACCCATTCTTCCTCGATCGTCCCCAGCACCGCCCCGACCTTCGGCCCGGCCGGAATGCCCGCGGCCAGCACGTCCGCGCCATTCAGCGGGAAAGTCGGCTTCTGCCATTTCCCGGTGCGGGCGAGCAGGCGCTGGCAAAGGCTGGCGAAGGCGAGCGCGTCCGGGTCGGCGAGGCCGCGCGTGCGTGCCGATGCAAGCGCCAGCTTCAGGCGGAAGGAAAGGCCCTGCGGCCCGTGGCGGTAGAGCAGCCGGTCGAAGGCGATTTCGGCGAGCTTCGGGGCGATCTCGGGTGCGCTGGCCCAATGGGCGAGCACCGCCGCCTCCGCTTTCGAGAGCCGCAGCCGTTCGGCGAGCGCCTGCAAGCGCTCGCGGTCCGGCGGGATGATGGCGGCAAGGCGGAGCAACGGGTCCGGCGTCCAGCCGAAGGCCCTTTCCGCCTCGATGAGGCCGGGAATGGCGTCGATGCCCCATTTCTCGGTTTCGGGCAGGACAGCAGTGAGCACGCCGGCCTGCCGCATCCACAGGAGCGCGCGGCCGGGATCGGGCGCGGCGAGCAGCTTCTTCGTCTCGGACCAGACACGTTCGGCCGAGAGCTTTGAAAGCGTCTCCTTCGCCCGCGCGCAGGCCTTCAGCCCCTCGGCGTCCGGCCGGCCGCTGCCGTAGAGCGCGAAGAAGCGGAAGAAGCGCAAAATGCGCAGATGATCTTCCGCGATGCGCTCGCCCGCATCGCCGATGAAGCGCACCGTGCGGCTTTCTATATCCGGCAGACCGTTCACGAGGTCGATCACCGTACCGTCCTTGGCCGCATAGAGCGCGTTGATGGTGAGGTCGCGCCGCTCGGCATCCGCCTGCCAGTCCGTGCCGAAGGCGACCTCGGCATGGCGGCCGTCCGTCGCAACGTCCCGCCGGAGCGTCGTCACCTCGAAGGGCTTGCCCTCCAGCACCAGCGTCACCGTGCCGTGCGCGATGCCGGTCGGCACGGCCTTGATGCCGGCGGCCTTCGCCCGCTCCGCCACCGCCTCGGGCCGGAGCGTCGTGGCGATATCGACATCGGCGACCGGCAGGCCCATCAGGCTGTTGCGCACGGCCCCGCCCGCAACACGCGCCTCCCCGCCCGCCTCGTTCAGCAGCGCCAGTACGCGAACGAGTGCCGGATCGGCAAACCACGCCTCGCCCGAAACAGAGGTCATGCATAAAGCCTTTCATAGATCACCCGCACGATGCCGGCGGTGATGCCCCAGATGTTATGCCCCTCATAGGGCATGCGATAATAATGCCGCTCGCTGCCGAGCCAGACGCCGCTGCCCTGCGCATGGTTGCGCGGGTTCATGAGGAAGGAGAGCGGCACGTCGAAGACCCGATCCACCTCCGCCGGGTTGGGCACGAGGTCGAAGCCCGGCCGCACCACCGCGAGAACCGGCGTGATGGAAAAGCCGGAAAGCGCCTTGTAATGCGGCAGGCGGGCGACCGGCTCGACGAAATGCCGGGCAAGGCCGATCTCCTCCTCCGCCTCGCGCAGCGCGGCCTCCTCGGCGTCCGCGTCCTCCGCGTCGACGGCACCGCCCGGAAAGGCGACCTGGCCGGAATGCTTGCGAAGCGCGGCCGTCCGCTGGGTGAAGATGACGCGCGCGTCCTCGCCATCGTCCACGACCGGCACCAGAACGGCGGCATCGCGCAGGTGCATGTCTTCGAGGTGGGGGATGGCGGCGGGGTTGAGCAGGCTGTCGCCGTGCTCGCGCCAGCTCTCTTCCCCGATGGTCGGCATCTGCGCCATCGCCCTGCGGCGGAACTCCGCGGCGCTGTAGGGGGCAAGGCTCATCGCGACAGCGCGTCCAGTTCGGCCGCCGGCATGACCCGGAAGACCATGCCGCCGGAGCGCACGGCGAACATCTCGACCCCGTCGACCTCGATAGTCTCACCCAGCGCCACCAGCTCGTACATCACCGCCCGCGAGACCAGCGCCTCCAGCCGGCCGCGCACGAGGAGATAAGGCTTCAGTTCGCTGTTCTCGCCGGAAATGACGAAGCGCAGCGGATGTTCGGGCCCCGCTTCCACCACGTCGCCGACATTGGTGCGGAAAGTGAGCGTCTGCGCCTCGCCTTCGCCGCCTGCATTCATCTCGACGGCGAGGAAGGGCGCATCGGCAACGCGGATGCCGACCTTCTCGACGGGCGTCACGAGATAGGTCCGGCCGTCGTCGTCCTTTCGCAGCACCGTGGAGAAGAGCCGCACCAGGGGCGCGCGGCCGATCGGCGTTCCAAGATAGAACCAGGTTCCGTCGGCGCGGATTTCCATGTCGATATCGCCGCAGAACGGCGGGTTCCAGCGCTCGACCGGCGGCAGGCCGCGCCCGCCCGTCTCGGCGCCTGCGCGCGCGATGAGCGCGGCCAGTCCCGCAGCGTCCGTGCTTTCGCGAATTTCGCCCGTTGCCATTGTTCCGTCCCGGTTAAACCCTATCTCCGCGAGAAGAAGGGGTGGATACACATCCTTCTCCCGAGATAGTCATTTCGAGGCCGCTTGTCAGCCACGGGTGAGCCAATAAGGTTTCGATGATAGGAGCGAATGCGGCAATGCCGCGATTCGCAGGACGCATATTCGCACTGGAGAGAACATGGGCGTTCAGAATTCCCCCGAGTCGAGCCTGGACGAGAAGGCGGTGATCGCCGCCGCCGAACGGGCGCTCTCCGATATCGCGCTCGTCCGCAAGGAAGTCGCCAAGGTCATCTTCGGCCAGGAAAGCGTGGTGGAGCAGACGCTGCTCGCCGTGCTCTCCGGCGGCCATGCCCTGCTCGTCGGCGTGCCGGGCCTTGCCAAGACCAAGCTGGTGGCGACGCTCGGCACCGTGCTCGGCCTTTCTGCAAGCCGCATCCAGTTCACGCCGGACCTCATGCCCTCCGATATCCTCGGCTCCGAAGTGATGGACCAGGACGAGAACGGCAAGCGCTCGTTCCGCTTCGTTCCCGGTCCGATCTTCACCCAGCTCCTGATGGCTGACGAGATCAACCGCGCCTCGCCGCGCACCCAGTCCGCCCTCCTCCAGGCCATGCAGGAATATCACGTCACGGTCGCCGGCCGGCCGAACGACCTGCCAAAGCCGTTCCATGTGCTCGCCACGCAGAACCCGCTGGAGCAGGAAGGCACCTATCCGCTCCCCGAGGCCCAGCTCGACCGCTTCCTGCTGCAGGTCGACGTCGGCTATCCGGACCTTGCCGCCGAGCGGCAGATCCTGCTCGAAACGACGGGCGTTCGCGACGCGGAGGCCGAGGCCGTCCTTTCCGCCGCCCGCCTCATGGAAATCCAGACCCTCATCCGCCAGATGCCGGTGAGCGAGAAGGTGCTCGACGCGATCCTCGCGCTGGTGCGCTCCGCCCGCCCCGGCAACGGCGATGCCTCCACCGACAAACACGTCGCCTGGGGTCCAGGCCCCCGCGCCGGCCAGGCGATGATGCTCTGCGCCAGAGCGCGCGCGCTCTATGACGGGCGGCTCGCGCCCTCCGTCGACGACGTGCTGGCGCTTGCCGAACCCGTGCTGCAACACCGCATGGCGCTGACCTTCGGCGCGCGCGCCGAAGGCATGTCGGTGCGCGACGTCATCGCCGGCCTCGTGCGGCAGGCGGGCGGCTGATCGGAACGGCCATGGCATCCGTCGGAGAGATCGTCGCGCCCACCCCGACCCGAGAGGTGCTCTCGCGGGCGCAGGCGCGCGCCGCCCTCATCCCCGACTGCATGGTGGAGGCCCGGCGTCTCGCCAATACGGTGATTGCAGGCTGGCACGGCCGGCGCAAGCGCGGCATCGGCGAGAATTTCTGGCAGTTCCGCCCCTATGTCGACGGCGAGAGCCTCTCGCGCATCGACTGGCGGCGCTCGGCCCGCGACGACCATACTTATGTGCGTGATCGGGAATGGGAAGCCGCCCACACCGTCTGGGTCTGGGCCGACCTCTCGCCCTCGATGATGTACAAGTCGACCTTCGCCGGCGCCTCGAAGGAAAGCCGCGCGCTCGTCCTCATGCTGGCGCTCGCCGAAATCCTCGCCCGTTCGGGCGAGCGGATCGGCTGCCCCGGCATCATGGAGCCGATCGCCGCGCGAAACGCCGCCGAACGGCTGGCCGCCGCCCTCATGCACAACCCCTCCGTCGACGGCCTGCCGGATACGGGCATGATCCGCGGCAACAGCGACATCGTATTGATCGGCGATTTCCTCGATCCCGTCGAAAGCGTGATGGACCGCCTTGGCCCGCTCGCCCGCCGTGGCCTGCAAGGCCATGTCGTGGAGGTGGCGGACCCCGCGGAAGAGCTCTTCCCCTATGCCGGACGCACCGAATTCACCGATCCGGAGACCGGCGAGAAGCTGACGGCCGGCCGCGCCGAAACGTTGAAGAACGACTATGCCCGCGCCTATGCCGCGCACCGCGAAACCCTTGCCGGCTCGCTGCGCCATCTCGGCTGGAGCTTCGTCACCCACCGCACCGACCGGCTCGCCTCCGAGGCGTTGGTCGCCGTGCACGCCTATCTTTCCGGCATGCCGGCCCTGAAGGCGGAAGGCGCACGGCCATGAGCGCGTTCGCCTTCGCCTTTCCCGCCGCGCTCGTTGCGCTCGTCATCCTGCCGGTCATCTGGTGGCTGCTGCGGCTGACGCCGCCGCGCCCGCTTGCGGAAGTCTTCCCGCCCTTCGCCGTGCTCGCCTCCATCCTCAAGCGCGAGGAGACGCCGGCCCAGAGCCCCTGGTGGCTGACGCTGCTGCGGATGCTGATGGCCGCCGCCGTCATCCTCGCCATTGCAAACCCGGTCTTCAATCCGCGCACCAACACGCTTTCCGGCAATGGCCCGCTCGTCCTCGTCCTCGACAATAGCTGGGCGGCGGCGAGCGACTGGCCGCGGCGCGTGGAGACCGCCGGCATGCTGATCGACGACGCGGAAAGCCGCGACCTGCCGATCTCGCTGGTCCTGACCGCCGAGCGCCAGCACGACGCCGTGCCGGCGGACGCGGCGACCGCCCGCACCCGCCTTGCCGCCGCCGAGCCCCGCCCGCTGCCGGCGGACCGGCCCGGCGCCGTCGCAGCGCTCCGCACCGCGCTCGCCGGCACCCCACCCGGCACGCTCGCCTTCATCACCGACGGCGTGGCCGGCGGCGAGAAGGACGACACGGTCGCCGCGCTTCAGGCGCTTTCGCCCGCGGACTTCCGCCTGATCGCCGGCGACGGCGCGCCGGCCGTCGCCGTCACAGCCGCGGCTAACGGCGCGGAGGCGCTTTCCCTCACCCTCACCCGCCTCGACGGCGCCGCGCCGCGGAGCCTCAACCTCACGGCGCACGATACGCGCGGCCGGCCCATCGCCACCGGCACCGCCACCTTTGCTGCGGGCGAGACGGCGGCGACCGGCGCAATCACAGCCCCCTTCGAGCTGCGCAACGATTTCGCGCGCATCACCGTCGACGGTCTTGCCAATGCCGGCGGCACCTATCTTCTCGACGACGGCTTTCGCCGCCGCCGGGTCGCGTTCCTGTCCGGCGACGTGACGGACGCGAGCCAGCCGCTGCTCTCGCCGCTCCACTACATCAACCGCGCGCTTGCCCCCTATGCCGACCTCGTCGAGCCGAGCGTCGCCGACCTTTCCGTCGCCATTCCCGAACTCCTCGACCAGAACCCGTCCGTGCTGATCATGGCCGATATCGGCCGCCTGCCGGAGGAGGCGCAGGACAGGGTGAAGCGCTGGATCGAGGCGGGCGGCATGCTGGTGCGCTTCGCCGGGCCGCGCCTTGCCGCTGCCCCCGCGGACGACCCGCTGGTGCCTGTCCTCTTGCGCAAGGGCGAGCGCGCACTCGGCGGCGCGCTCTCCTGGTCCGAGCCGCAGCCGCTCTCTGCCTATCCGGCGAACAGCCCCTTCTTCGGCATGCGCGCGCCGGAAGATATCCTCGTCAAGCGCCAGGTGCTGGCCGAACCGACGCCGGACCTTGCCGAGCGCACCTGGGCAAGCCTAGCCGACGGCACGCCGCTGGTGACGACCGGCCCCCTCGGCGCCGGCCGCATCGTGCTCTTCCATGTCAGCGCGGAGACGGGCTGGTCGAACCTGCCGCTCTCCGGCGATTTCGTGGAGATGCTCCGCCGCACCGTGCAGCTTTCGCGCGGCGGCGGCGCCTCGGCCAAGGCGGACGATGCTCAAGGCCTGCCGCCCTACCGCCTGCTGACGGCAAACGGCACACTCGCCGCCGCCACGGGCGAGGCAAAGCCGCTTGCCGCCGCCGGCAGCGGCAAGGCCGCGACTTACGACAACCCGCCCGGCCTCTACGGCACGGAGGATGGTTATGTCGCCCACAACCTCTTCCCCGCGGGCTACACGATCCGCCCGCTCGCAGCCGCCGGGGGTGCCGCGATCGCCCGCGAGCCGCTGGCCGGCAAGGAGACCTGGTCGCTGAAACCGCATCTCTTCACGCTCGCCGCCCTCCTGCTGCTCGTCGATTGCGCCGTGGTGCTCTTCATGGGCGGGGCCTTCGCCCTCACCCGCCGCCTGCCGAAGCGCAGCGCCGCCGCCCTGCTGATGGTGCTTGCGGCGAGCGCGCTCCTCGCCGTTCCCGGCCAGAGCCGGGCGGACGACGCCAAGCCCGGCGACGATGCTATCCTGTCGCGGCTCGACACGACGCATCTCGCCTATGTCGTCACCGGCGAGACCGAGGTGGACCGCATTTCCGAGCGGGGTCTTGCGGGCCTCACGGAATTCCTCACCTACCGCACCACGCTGGAGCCCGGCGAGCCGGTCGGCGTCGACATCGCCAAGGACGAGCTTTCCTTCTATCCGATCATCTACTGGCCGGTGAGCGCCGCGGCCGAGATGCCCACCAGCGCCGCGATCAGCCGCATCGACGCCTATATGAGGAGCGGCGGCACGGTACTGTTCGACACGCGCGACCAGTACGCAACGCTCGACGGCAGTTCCACCAGCCCGAACACCGAGCGCCTGCAGGCGATCCTCGCCAATCTCGACATTCCGCCGCTGGAGCCCGTGCCGGCGGACCATGTGCTGACCAAGGCCTTCTACCTGCTTGCCAATTTCCCCGGCCGCTATGCCGGAAGCCCGCTCTGGGTGGAGGCGCAACTGGACCGCAAGGAGGACCCATCGCGGCCGGCGCGCGCAGGCGACGGTGTTTCGCCCATCATGATCACCGGCAACGATTTTGCCGGCGCCTGGGCGATCGATGCCAGCGGCGCGCCGCTGCTGCCGACCGTGCCGGCGGACGAAACGCAGCGCGAACACGCCTTCCGCGCCGGCGTCAACATCATGATGTACATGCTCACCGGCAACTACAAGGCGGATCAGGTGCACATTCCCGCCCTCCTCGAACGGCTGGGGCAGTAGGATGACGCTGCAGTTCGCTCCCTTCCTGCCCTGGATCGCCATCGCCGCCATCGGCGCCGCGGCCCTCGTGCTTGCCGGCATCGGCCTGTGGCGGGGCCTGCGCGGTTCGGCCGTCCGCGCCCTCGCGCTCGCCCTCCTCGTGCTGGCGCTCGCCAACCCCGTCATCATGCAGGAGGACCGCGAGGCGCTCTCCACCGTCGTGCCGATCGTGGTCGACCGCAGCCAGAGCCAGGACAGCGCGGAACGCACGGCCGAGACGGATGCCGCGCTGGAAGGGCTCAAGGAGCGCTTCTCGCACTATCCGCGCATCGAGCCGCGCATCGTGGAAGCCGGCGACGACGGCACCTCGGACACGCCCTCGACGCGCCTCTTCGACGCCCTCAATTCCGCCATCGCCGACGTGCCGCGCTCGCGCGTCGGCGGGGCGATCTTCATCACCGACGGCCAGGTGCACGACATTCCCGCGCCGTCCGCCTTTTCCGGATTCGACGCGCCCGTTCATGCGCTCGTCACCGGCCGGCCGGACGAGTTCGACCGCCGCATTGAGGTCGTCAGCGCGCCGCGCTTCGGCATCGTCGGCGAGCCGCAGGAGCTGAAATTCCGCGTGGTCGACGACGGCGCCGGCCCCGGCGAGACCGCCCGCGTGACGGTCCGCCTCAACGGCAACGAGATCGCCACGGAAACCGTCGAACCCGGCACGGACATGCCGCTGGACTTCACCGTGCCGCGCGGCGGCAACAACATCCTGGAATTCGAGGTCGCCCCGCTCGAGGGCGAGATCACGACCGCGAACAATCGCGCCGTCCACGTCATCGAGGGCATCCGCGAGAACCTGCGCGTGCTGCTCGTCTCGGGCGAGCCGCATGCCGGCGAGCGGGCCTGGCGCAACCTCCTGAAGTCGGACACGGCCATCGACCTCGTCCACTTCACCATTCTGCGCCCGCCGGAAAAGCAGGACGGCACGCCGATCAACGAGCTCTCGCTCATCGCCTTCCCGACGCGCGAGCTCTTCGTCGACAAGATCAACGAATTCGACCTCATCATCTTCGACCGCTACCAGCACCGCGGCGTGCTGCCGATCCTCTACTACGACAACATCGCGCAATATGTGGAAAACGGCGGCGCGCTGCTGATCGCCGCGGGGCCGGAACATGCGGGCATCGATTCCATCGCCGGCACGCCGCTCTCCGCCGTGCTGCCGGCAAGCCCGACAGGCACGATGAATGTCGCGCCTTTCTATCCCCGCCTTTCCGAGCAGGGCCGAAAGCACCCGGTCACCCGTGGCCTCGAAGGGGCAAGCGACGAGCCGCCGCATTGGGGCCGCTGGTTCCGCACCGTCGATGTCGGCCGCCCGCAGGGCAATGTCGTGATGGAGGCCAATGACGGCAAGCCGCTCCTCGTGCTGAACCGCGCCGGCAAGGGACGCGTCGCCATGCTGCTCTCCGATCAGGGCTGGCTCTGGGCGCGCGGCTTCGAGGGCGGCGGTCCGCACGTCTCGCTCTATCGGCGCACGGCCCACTGGCTGATGCAGGAACCGGCGCTGGAGGAAGAGGCGCTGACGGCGCATGCCTTCGGCCGCACGCTCCGCATCGACCGCCAGACGATCGGCGATGCGCCGGGCGAGGCGACGTTGAGGCTTCCGTCCGGCAAGACGCAATCCGTGGCGCTGAAGGAGGCCGAGCCCGGCCTCTACCGCGCCGAGGTGCCGACGAGCGAGACCGGCCTCTACGAGGTCACCGACGGCGACCTCAGCGCGCTCGTCCATGTCGGAGCGGTGGACGCGCCGGAATTCAAGGCGACGATCTCGACCACCGAAACCCTGAAGCCGCTCGCGGAGGCGACCCGCGGCACGGTGCGCCGGCTCGTGGGCGAAAACGGCGAGGCGCTCACCCTGCCGCCGCTGCTGCCGGTCTCGGGCGCCGTCCGCGCTGTCGACGAGAACCGCCTGTCGCTGCGCATGACGGATGAGACAGTGCTGAAAGGCATCGACTCGCTGCCGCTCTTCGCCGGCTTCGGCGGCATCGGCCTCCTGCTCCTCGCCTTCTCGGCCATGTGGTATCGCGAGGGGCGTTGACCGCGATTTCCCGTTTCGGCTAGTCTTGCCGCACGGCCGGAGGCGGCCGGCAGACCCGCGCCTTTCTGGGCATGGCGAACGCCTCCCCTAAAACCTTTCTTCCCGTTCATCGTGGGCGAAGGCGTCGGCAATGCGGGCACTGACGAAGGCTTCGCCGCGACGAAAGGAACGGACATGCGCGATTTTCGCGATGCCAAGCTCATGGCGAAAGCCATGCGGGAGGCGCTCGCCGCCCGCAATCTCGACATCACCCACAGCGAAGCCCTTGAGATCGTCGCCCGCCAGTTCGGCGTGGAGACCTGGAACATCCTCTCCGCAAGGATCGAGGAGAAACCCGCCGAAACCGGCGTCGCCTTCGAGCAGGCGGTGCCCATCGTGCGCATCTTCGACGTGGCGAAGGCGCACGAATTCTACCTCGGCTTCCTCGGCTTT
>CBIMFD010000121.1:0-10008 GCA_966243085.1 uncultured Shinella sp. | reverse complement strand
CGACCTGGCGGTCGAAGCGGCCGGGACGCAGCAGCGCGGGGTCGAGCACGTCGGGACGGTTGGTGGCGGCGATGAGGATGATGCCCTCGTTCGCCTCGAAGCCGTCCATCTCCACGAGAAGCTGGTTCAGCGTCTGCTCGCGCTCGTCGTTGCCGCCGCCGAGGCCGGCGCCACGATGGCGGCCGACGGCGTCGATTTCGTCGATGAAGATGATGCAGGGCGCGTTCTTCTTGGCCTGCTCGAACATGTCGCGCACGCGGGACGCGCCGACGCCGACGAACATTTCCACGAAGTCGGAGCCCGAAATGGTGAAGAAGGGCACGTTCGCCTCGCCCGCGACGGAGCGCGCAAGCAGCGTCTTGCCCGTGCCGGGCGGGCCGACGAGCAGCACGCCGCGCGGGATGCGCCCGCCGAGGCGCTGGAACTTCTGCGGGTCGCGCAGGAACTCGACGATCTCTTCCAGGTCCTGCTTGGCCTCGTCGACGCCGGCGACATCCGCGAAGGTCACGCGGCCATGCGCTTCGGTGAGGAGCTTGGCCTTGGACTTGCCGAAGCCCATCGCGCCGCGCGAGCCGCCCTGCATCTGGCGCATGAAGAACAGCCAGACGCCGAGGATCAGCAGCATGGGCAGGAGCGTGCCGATATAGCTGAGGAACCCGGACGAGCCGTCCGTCTCCGGCCGCGCGCTGACGACGACGTTCTTGGCCTCGAGACGCTCGACGAGCGAGTTGTCGCCGTTCGGCGCATAGGTCTGGAAGGTCGCGCCGGTCTCGGCATAGCTGCCGACGATCTTCTCGCCGGTAATGACGACTTCCTTCACCCGGCTCGCGTCCACCTCTTTCAGGAACTGCGAATAGGGGATTTCCCGCGAGCCGGTCTGGGCCGGGCTCGTCTGGAACATGCTGAACACCGCGATCAGCAACAGGGCGATGATCGCCCACAGGGCGAAGTTGCGGAAATTAGGATTCATCGAACTTTCCGGGCACTTTCCCGGCCGGGCTTTCCCGACCGTTTCTTGTCGCCTAACATAGGGTCGCCATGCGGCGTTGCCAAGGCAAAGCGCGCACCCCCGCGGGCTTTTGTCAAACTATCGTCAACGGCAGGCAGAGCCGTGAACATACTCCGGCACAACGCGCCTGCCTCCGCCGTCATTCGTTCGGCGGGGAAGGAAAGGCGCCGCGACCGAAAAGACCCGCCAGCACCTGCGCCAGCGGCAGGTCGAAGCGCGGCAGGAAATGCGCATAGGGCGCGATCACAGGATCGGCCTCCGTGCCCTTTTCCACCGCCGCACCGTCCTCGAAAACCGGGCGCGGCGCGGCGCGTGCGGCCCGTAGCGCAGGGCCGCGCAGCCCCTCGCCCGCTCCGTCACCGGCAGCGCAAACCACGATTGCCCGGCCCGTCCGGTTGGCGACCCGGTAGCGGCCGTCCCAGACGGCGCTCCCGTCCGCCGGCAAGTGAAGCGGGATGATGCCGCGGCATTCGCGATAGAGATGGAGACCGTCGCGGCGGCGGTCGAACACCACGCGCCCGGCCGTCAACCGCGACAGTGTGCCGCTGGCAAGGAAGGCACGCAGGCGTGCGGCAGAGCGGGCTTCAAGGCCATGCGCCCGACCGCCCGCCGCCGCGGCAAGCACGACAAGCCCGCGCCAGGCGGCCGGATCGGCAAGCGCGGCCCCGACGGCCTGAGCCGGCAGCGTGAAGAGCGGACCTTCAGCCGCAACATTCTCCGCAAGGAACGCGGCGGCGCGCTGCGACAGCGACAGACGGCCGGGGGCCGCTTCCGGCCCCTCGGCCGCGTCGCGAACCCGCACCCGCTCGAAGCGCGGATTGAGGTTGCTCGGGTCGTCGATCCAGCCTTCCCCCCGCGCGGCGAGAAAGGCGCGGATATCCTGCCGCTCGACGGCGAGGAACGGCCGCAGCAGCCAGACGGCACTGTCGAGAAGGACGCCCTCGGCCATGCCGGAAAGGCCGATCCCTTCCGGCGCGCGCGCCGCACGCATGGCGACGGTCTCGGTCTGGTCGCTCCGCGTATGGGCGGCAAGAATGGCATCCGCGCCCAGCTCGCGGGCAGCATCGACAAGCAGGCGGTAACGCTCGGCGCGGGCGGCGGCCTGCAGGCCGGAGGCCGGTTTCGGCCCGTTCCAGCGGCGGGCGGCATGCGCGATTCCGTGGCGCGCGCAAAGCACGGCGACCATGGCGGCCTCCTCGGCCGAACCGATGCGCAGGCCATGGTCGACGGTGGCGGCGCAAAGCGTGATGTGGGGGTGGCGGCCGGCGCTCAGAAGGGTTGCGAAAGCGACCAGGAGCCCGGTCGAATCGCTGCCGCCGGAGACAGCGGCGAGAAGCCGCGCGGGGCGCTGGAAAGTCTTGAGGAAACGGTCGGCGGCCGCAAGGACGCGATCGTCGAAGGCCACGGTCGTCATCCGTCCGCGATCAGCAGGACAGGCGGCTCTGTTCGGAAGAAACCTTGCTCTTCACGGCCTTGGAGGCGTTCGGGTAACGCTTCGTCACCTCGCGCAGCGTCGCGCAGGCGGTTTCGCGGTTGTCGAGGGCGGCAAGGGACATGCCGAGCTTCAGCAGCATTTCCGGCGCCTTCTTCGACTTGCCGTAGGTCTGGTGCGCGTTGAGGAAGGTCTTGGCCGCGTCGTTGTAGTTGCCCTGCGAATACTGTGCCTCGCCGAGCCAGAAATTGGCGTCCGCCGCCTTCTCGCTGTTCGGGAAGATATCGAGATAATCGCGGAATTCACGCTCGGCGACCTGATAGTCGCCGGCAAGCACATGGCCGTAGGCGGACTGGTAGAGATCTTCCGGCTTGTCGAGCGATGCGGTCGCCGATTGCGAGGCCTGCGGCAGGCCGCTGTCGACGCCGGGGAGCGTGTCGCCGGTGGAGGCGCTCCGGTTGTCGAGGTCCGGATTGGCCTCGGCGCCGATCGGGTTGCCGTTCTCGTCGAACCGGATGCTGCCGAGTTCCTGCGGCTGCGCGCCGGGCCCGTCGCCATTGTCCGCGCTCGCCGTCCCGGCGCCGGCGGTCTGATCCGCCGGAACCCCGTTCGAGGCCGTCTGCCGATCGGCAGCGCCGCCGTCCACCGGCTTGTCGAGCGCGCCGCTCTTGCCGCTCGCACCGCCCTTGCCGTTCTCCAGGTCCTGGAAGCGGTATTCGTTGTCTTCCTGCGTCTTGCGGAGCTGTTCCTGCATCTGCAGGAGCTGGTAGCTCATTTCCTCGATGCGGCCGTTGAGGTTGCGGATCTGCTCTTCGAGCTGGCCGACCCGCGGATCCATCGCCTGGGTGAGAACGACGTTGCCGTTTCCGACATGCCTGCTCTTGGCCGGGAAGAAGCCGCTCGCCAGTGTCGAAAGCGGCGATGCGCTGATCGGCCCGACCGTGCCTGCTACCGCTGCGAGACTGAGAACGCCTGCCGCGACAAGTTTCTTCATCTATCTTCGTCCTGTTGGTCCTGTTGTGCGCCGAAGCGCGGGGCGCAAGAGTTTTCCAAATACACTCAAAAAGCAACGGAGTTCGGCCAAAGTGTGTTGAAAAAAGAAAGGCGGCCTTGCGGCCGCCCTTCAGACTTCCTGCGAAGGAAGGAATTACATGCCGGCACCACCGAGAACGGTGACGGCGCGGCGGTTCTGCGACCAGCAGGAAATATCGTCGCAGACGGCGACCGGCTTTTCCTTGCCGTAGGAGATCGTCTTGATGCGGTCTGCCGGGATGCCGCGCGAAGCGAGATACTGGCGGGTCGCAGCCGCACGGCGCGCGCCGAGCGCAAGGTTGTATTCGCGCGTGCCGCGTTCGTCGGCATGGCCTTCGATGGTGATCGCGTAGTTGGGATAGCGCTGCAGCCACTGGGCCTGGCGGTCGAGCGTCGCGGCGGCGTCCGCGCGGACCGACGAGGAATCGGTGTCGAAGAAGATGCGGTCGCCGACATTCACGGTGAAGTCCTGCTGCGAGCCGGGCGTTGCGGCGCCCGCGCCGTTGAGGCCGAGATCGCCAGCGCTGTTCGGAAGGTTCTTCTTGGAGGCGCAGCCTGCGAGGGCCAGCGTCATGACGAGCGCGATCACCGCCGGGTTGCGGGCGATGGTCTGCATGCGGCCAGCGGCCGGGGTATGAATGCGGCTCATGAGCCGGTCTCCTTGCATCAGTTCTTGCGTCAAGTTCGTTGAAGCACGGGTTTCAATCAGGGTTGCCGGACTGTAACCCGAAGCGGTTAATCGGCGTTCAACGACTATGGTTAACGATTGCTTTAAAGACCGTCCCCGGCCCCTCGCATTCACGGCGGGCGCGTGTCTGCCGCGCCTCGCCTTTGCCTGATTTGCAGGACTTTGCGGCAAGATCGCGGCAGGCGCGCACCCTTGATGCCGCTATTCCAGAAGCGGCGACCAGGCCGGGTCGGAAGCATAGCCCTTCGTCGGGACGAGCTGCTCGTTATAGCCGGTCAGGTCGATCGAATAGATCTGCGGGCCGCCCGCGCCGGCGGCCTGGCGGAAGAACATCAGCACGCGGCCGTTCGGCGCCCAGGTCGGGCCTTCGTTGTGGAAGCCCGTCGTCAGGATGCGCTCGCCCGAGCCGTCCGGCTTCATCACGCCGATCGAGAACTTGCCGCCCGACTGCTTGGTGAAGGCGATGAGGTCGCCGCGCGGCGACCAGACCGGCGTCGAGTAGGAGCCGTCGCCGAAGGAGATGCGGCGCTGGTTGGAACCGTCCGCGCCCATCACGTAGAGCTGCGGCTTGCCGCCCCGGTCGCTTTCAAAGACGATCTGCGTGCCGTCCGGCGCGTAGGAGGGCGAGGTGTCGATGGCGGCCGTCGACGTCAGGCGCGTCGTGGTGCGCGAGCGCAGATCCATCGTGTAGATGTTGGAATTGCCTTCCTGCTGCAGGCTCATGATGACCTTCTGGCCATCCGGCGAAAAGCGCGGCGAGAAGGTCATGCCGGGGAAGTTGCCGACGACCTCACGCTGCCCGGTCTCGAGCTGGAGCAGGTAGACGCGCGGCTGGTTGCCCTCGAAGGACATGTAGGTGATTTCCTGCCGGTTCGGCGAGAAACGCGGCGTCAGCACGATATCGTTGCCATTCGTCAGCGCGCGGGCATTGAAGCCATCCTGGTCCATGATGGCGAGCTGACGCTTGCGGGCCGTCTTCGGGCCGCTTTCGGCGACGTAGACGATGCGCGTGTCGAAATAGCCCTTTTCGCCGGTCAGGCGCTCATAGATCGCGTCGGCGATGATGTGCGCCACGCGGCGCCAGTTCTCCGGCTGGGTGAAGAACTGCTGGCCGGTGAGCTGCTGGCCGGCGAAGGTGTCCCACAGGCGGAACTCGGCGCGCAGGCGACCGTCGCCCTCCTGCGTCACGCGGCCGGTGACGAGAGCCTGCGCGTTGATGACCTTCCAGTCGTCGAAGCGCGGCGCCTGGTCGGGGTTGGAGATCTTCTCGATGAAGGCCTGCTTGTTGACCGGCGCGAAAAGGCCGGAGCGCTTCAGATCCGCCGCGATCACATCGGTGATGCGCTGGCCAAGGTCGCCGCCGGCAACGAAGTCCGTGACGGCGATCGGCAACGGCTCGACATTGCCCTTGTTGATGTTGATTTCCACGAGCGCCCAGGCCTGCGGCAGGAAAGCCGCAAGGCCGGTCAACACGACCAGCAAACGGAGGAGATTGCGTTTGAACATATGTCTAGGCCTTCCCTAGTTCTACATCATTTGACTCGGATCGAAGTTCACGACGACTTCGCTCCAGGCGTCATATTTTTCCGGCGGCAGGCCCTTGAAGGGCCGCGATTTCATGATGGCGCGGCGCGCGCCGCCGGCGAGCGCCCGGCGCGCGGATTCCGAACCGCCCGTAGCGGTCACTTCCGGCTCGCCGATGATGTCGCCGTTCTGGTCGAGTTGCATCTTGACCTGGATGCGCACGTCGGCGGCGTCCGAAAGGCCGGGGATGATCGACCAGTTGTTCTGGATCTGGCCGCGCAGCGCGTCCATCTCGCTCATCGAGAGCTTGGTGCCCGTCGTCGTCTTCTTGCCGCCGAGGGCTGCCTGCTCCTGCGAGCGCTTGGCCCCGCCGCCGGCGGCCTTTTCCTTGTTGAGAAGCGCGGCGATCTCGTCGGCGTTGAAGTCGCTGTCGTTGAGCGAGCTTGCCTTTTCCTGCTTCTTCTTCTCGTCTTTTTTGCGCTCGGGCGTCTTGGCGGTCTGGGCCTTGGCCGTTTCCGTCTTCTTCTCTTCCGGCTTTTTGGCGGGCTCGGCCTTCTTCGGCTCCAGCTTCGGCTTCATCTCGGGCAGCGGCACGTTGTCCGGCAGCGCCTCGGCTTCCGGGTCCTCGGCGGGCTTGTCCTCGCTGGGCGTCGCGTCGGGCTTGGGGTCCGGCTTGACCTCCTGCCTGGCCTCCGGCAGCGCGGCGACTTCCGTGGAAGGCTCGCTTGCGGTCTGTTCGGGCTTCACCTCCTCCACCGGCTTGGTGTCCGGCGTCTGGACGACCTTTTCCGCCTTTTCGGGCGAGGCGGCGGTCTCGATGTCGCGCGGCTTTTCCTCCGGCGTCGGCAGGTTCTTCAGGTCGATCTCGTTGTCGCCGGCATTTTCCGCATTCTCGACCGGCGTTTCCTTCTTGGTCGGGACGGGCGCGGCCTTTTCCTTCATTTCGGCCTTCTTGTCGCCCTGCTGGATCTGCGTCAGTTCCTCGATCGAAACGATATCGACGGGCAGCGCCTCGACATCGGCCACGTCGAAGCTCTCGGGACGGCCGAGCGAAACCAGCGCCCAGGTGATGACCAGGGCGTGAAGCACGGCGGATGTGGCAAGGCTGCCCTTCATGGCGTGCGGCTACCTGTCCGGTTTCTGCTCGGTGACGAGGCCGATATTGGTGAAGCCGCCGGCCTGGATGCGCGACATGACGTCGGCGATCACGCCATAAGGCGCATTGCCGTCGCCGCGCACGAAGATGCGCTCGGTATAGCCGGTCGTCGCGACGGCTTGGAGCTTGGCGGCGACCTCGTCGATCGGGATCGCGGTTTCCTGCAGGAAGACCTGGCCGTCGGCCTTGACCGAAACGGTGATCGGCTGGGTATCGGCGTTGAGGGCCTTTGCCTGCGTCTTCGGCAGGTCGAGCGGCACGCCGACGGTCATCAGGGGGGCTGCGACCATGAAGATGATGAGCAGCACGAGCATGACGTCGACCATCGGCGTCACGTTGATCTCGCTCATCGGCGCACGCCTGCTGCCTCCGCGGCGGCGGCGTCCGCCTCCGCCATTCTTCGCTCCGACTGACATGCCCATGGCGTCGTCTCCGTCTATGGCAGTTCCGGCAAATGTGCGCAGCGGTTTGCGTCGGAACTGCGGAATGCTTCCAAAAAGGCCGGCTCTTTACTGCGCCGCCGCGCGCGGCTGCAGCTTCTCGTCGATCTGGCGCGAGAGGATGGCGGAGAACTCGTCCGCGAAACCTTCCATGCGCGCCGTCAGCTTGCCGGCATCGGCGGAGAACTTGTTGTAGGCGATGACCGCCGGAATGGCCGCGACGAGGCCGATGGCCGTGGCGAGCAACGCTTCCGCGATACCCGGCGCGACGACCGCAAGGCTCGTCTGCTTGGAGCCGGCGATCGCCTGGAACGAGGTCATGATACCGACGACCGTGCCGAAGAGGCCGACGAAGGGTGCCGCCGAACCGATGGTCGCGAGCGAACCGAGCCGGGCCTCGAGCGCTTCGGACTCACGGGCGAGCGTCACGTCCATCGCCCGGTCGATACGCATCTGCAACCCGATGGGCGAGCGCGCGCCGCGCTCGAAACTCTTCTTCCATTCCCGCATCGCCGCCACGAACATGGCGCTCATGCCGCTCGTCTGGCGGTCGGCGAGCGTGCGGTAGAGCTCTTCCAGCGACTGGCCTGACCAGAACACCTGCTCGAAGCTGTCGAGCTGGCGGCGTGCCTTGCCGTAGCTCACCGACTTGTCGACCACGATGGCCCAGGTCCAGACGGACGCGGCGATGAGGCCGAGCATGACCAGCTTCACGATGAATCCGGCCTGGATGAAGAGACCCCAAAGGGTCACGCTGCCTGCCGCTTCCAAACCCACTTGTTCCATAGACCTATGTCCCCGAATCCAAACACCCGGCACAGGCGCTTGCGGCCCGAACCGGGTAACATTCCGCCGTAACGGGCTCTTGGGAGAAAAACCCGCTTCGGCATTCAAAAACGTGCGTCGCTCGGAAGGATTTTCGCCCGCACCCGCTCGCAACCCGTCAAGAATGTCCGGTTGATGCCGCCGGCGGCCATGCCGGTCAAACGCTTACAACCTGCCTTCTTCACGGCAATTTTGGTTAAAGGATGACGTGCAGTGCACAAAATCCTCACCAACCGAGTAAGACATCATTATGGTTAAGGGAGTGTTACTGTCCGGCCCCGCCGGAGACGTCCCGCACCTTGGCGAGGAAGCGCGCCGCCAGCGCCTCGGGCAGGCGGCGGGGCCGTCCGGCCGCGTTGACGACGGCGATGATGACCCGCGCGGCGATGAGCACCTGCTCGCCCCGGCGGATCTCCTGGTCGAGGATCATCTTCGCCCCGCCCGCCTTTTCCGTCGAGGTCACGATCGTCAGGATATCGTCCATGCGCGCGGGCGCCTTGAAGTCGATCTCCATGCGGTGCACGACGAAGACGAGGCCCTCGCGGTCTTCCTCGAGGATGAGGCTGCCCTGCTCCACGCCGAGAAGGCGCAGATAGTCCGTGCGCCCGCGCTCCAGGAAATGCAGGTAGCGGGCATGATAGACGACTCCGGAAAAATCCGTGTCCTCGTAATAGACGCGCTGCACGAGCCTGTGGCCCGCTTCCGTCAGTTCGCCGGCAAGATGGTGGTTCGTTTCGGTCACGGACATGCGGTCACTCATCCTCCAGCCCCAGCCGGAACTGCGTCGCCTCGATATCCTTCGGCGGCGTCAGGCCGAGGTGCTTCCAGGCATTGGCCGTCAGCACCCGGCCGCGCGGCGTGCGCTGGATGAAGCCCTGCTGGATCATATAGGGCTCGATGATGTCCTCGATGGCGTCGCGCGGCTCGGAAAGCCCGGCCGCGATCGTCTCGATGCCGACCGGCCCGCCGCCGAAATTGTGCGCGATCATCGAAAGGTAGCGCCGGTCGAGCTGGTCGAGACCCATATTGTCGACGAGGAGCCGCGTCAGCGCCTCGTCGGCGATCTCGCGCGTCACAGCCTCGGCCCGCGCAACTTCCGCGAAGTCGCGCACGCGGCGGAGCAGGCGGCCGGCGATGCGCGGCGTGCCGCGTGCCCGCCGAGCGATCTCGCGCGCGCCCTCGTCCGTCATGCCGAGACCCATCAGCCGTGCGCCGCGGCGCACGATCGATTCCAGTTCCTCGACGGTATAGAAGTTGAGCCGCACCGGAATGCCGAAACGGTCGCGCAGCGGCGTCGTCAGGAGGCCGAGGCGCGTGGTGGCGGCGACGAGGGTGAACTTCGACAGGTCGATCTTCACCGAGCGCGCGGCCGGGCCCTCGCCGATGATGAGGTCGAGCTGGAAATCCTCCATGGCCGGATAGAGGATTTCCTCGACGGCCGGGTTGAGGCGGTGAATCTCGTCGATGAAGAGCACGTCTCGCTCCTCGAGATTGGTGAGCAGCGCGGCAAGGTCGCCGGCCTTGGCGATGACAGGGCCGGAGGTCGAGCGAAAATTGACGCCGAGCTCCTTCGCCATGATCTGGGCGAGTGTCGTCTTGCCGAGGCCGGGCGGGCCGACGAAGAGCACATGGTCGAGCGCCTCGCCGCGGTTCTTCGCCGCCTCGATGAATATCTTCAGGTTCGCCCGCGCCTCCGCCTGGCCGGTGAAATCATCCAGCGTCTGAGGCCTGAGGGCCGTATCGATATCCTCGCCGCGCTTGTCGGGCGAAAGCAGTCTGGTCTCGTCGCTCATTGAGCCCTAATCCCATTGTCGACGGAGGAAGGCAACCGCATCACCGCGACAATTCCTTGAGGCCGAGGCGGATGAGCTTGGCGCTGTCGGCCCCCTCCCCGCCGTTCTT
>CBIMFD010000120.1:0-10021 GCA_966243085.1 uncultured Shinella sp. | reverse complement strand
TCGATCTGGTCGGCGATGCGAACATAGAGAGGCCCGTCCGAGGCCTGGAGATCGGGAAGCCAATTTGTCATGGTGGCAATTCTTATATTGCACCGTTTTATGAGTCAATTCATTGCTGAATGCACCGATTTTGGCAAAGCTGGGTGCTTTGGAGACATGACAATGGCAATCGATACAATCTTCGCCGGCACGGATGCCGAGGACCGCTCGACCTTGCGCGCCGCGGGCCGTCGCCTCTGGCCGGCCTTTCATGCGTGGTACGTGAAGCGGCAGACGCGCCATGCGCTGCTCGGCATGACCGACGATCAACTGGCGGATATCGGCATCAGCCGCCGCGAGGCTGAGCGGGAAGCCGCGAAATCGTTCTATTGGGATTGAGGCGCGTCAGCAGCCCTTGCCGCCTGCCGCCCAGCGCCTGACGTCGGTGGCGACGCGCGTGCCGACGGCTTCGCCCATCAGCGGACCGAAGGCATCGAGCCGCGCGGGATTGCCTTCGGCCTGCACGACTAGCAGCGGCCGGGCCTCCGGCGAATGGCTGTGAACGACGAGGATGCGTGGCCGGCCGGAGAAGGAGTTGAGCTCCGGTGCAAGGCGGTAGGCCTTGAAGGCCGGATCGCCCGACTTGAACCAGCAACTGTTCGCCCCGAGCGCAACCCGCTCCATGGTCGGCAGGGCCGCATCGCCGGTCTTCTGCGCCGGGGTCTGGCACCCTGCCAGTGCCGCAGCGGATACGAGCGGCAGGAGGAGCGTCGCGGGGGGGAGAGGGCGCATGAAAAACCTTTCGGGATGAGCATGCGCCCTTGATAGCAAAGGCCGGTTAAGCGGCGATTACGTCGAGCACCGAGGCGAAGAGGCCGCGGCCGTCCGAACCGCCATGGGCGGCTTCGATCAGGTTTTCCGGGTGCGGCATCAGGCCGAGCACGTTGCCCTTGGCGTTCATCACGCCGGCAATGTCGTTGACCGAGCCATTCGGATTGGTGCCCTCGGCATAGCGGAAGACGACCTGCCCGTTGCCTTCGACGGAGGCGAGCGTCTCGGCATCGGCGAAATAGTTGCCGTCGTGATGAGCGACGGGGGAGCGGATGATCTGGCCCTTCTCGTAGGCGCGGGTGAAGTCCGTCTCGGCATTCGCCACTTCCAGCTTCACTTCGCGGCAGACGAATTTCAGCGAGGCGTTGCGCATGAGCGCACCCGGCAGGAGGCCGGCTTCCAGCAGGATCTGGAAGCCGTTGCACACGCCCAGCACCTTCACGCCCGCCTCGGCCTTCGCCTTGATCGCCTGCATGACCGGCATGCGGGCGGCGATCGCGCCGCAACGCAGGTAATCGCCATAGGAGAAGCCGCCGGGGATGACAATGAGGTCGACGTCCGGCAGCTCGGTTTCCGTCTGCCAGACGGTGACCGGCGCCTTGCCGGAAATCTTGGTCAGCGCCGCGATCATGTCGCGGTCGCGGTTGAGGCCGGGAAGTTGGACGACGGCGGATTTCATGGGTGCGGTTCAAACCTTGCCTGGGCCTCGGCGAGCTCGCGCAGTTCGAGGCGGTTTTCGATACGGTCGAGGCGCTGGTCCATCTGGGCGAAGGACCCACGAAGACTGTTGATGTCGCCCTGCATGGCATGAATCTGGTTGCGTATGGCGAGGTTGTCCTGGCGAAGGTCACGTTGGCCTTCCTTCAGCAGGGCAATGTCCGTCTGGATACGCTTCAGGATTTCATAGACGAGATCAGCATCCACCGTGGCCATCATCCACCTCAACCATTAAGAGAGGGCGATAGTATAGTTCTCGATTACCGTGTTGGCCAGAAGCTTCTCGCACATGGCCTTGAGGTCGGCTTCGGCCTTGGCGCGGTCGGCGGTCGCAAGCTCGAGGTCGAAGACCTTGCCCTGGCGGATTCCGCCGACGCCGTCGAAGCCGAGGCTGGAAAGCGCGCCTTCGATCGCCTTGCCCTGCGGGTCGAGGACGCCGTTCTTGAGCGTAACCGTTACGCGTGCCTTGATCATGTCTTTCCGTTCCATCCTTGGGGAGCGCGTTACTTTACCAGTACCGGGCCGGTGCCGCGGACGGGTTCGTTCTCGTTGATGATGCCGAGGCGGCGGGCCACTTCCTGATAGGCTTCCACGAGGCCGCCCATGTCGCGGCGGAAGCGGTCCTTGTCCATCTTCTCCTGCGTGGCGATGTCCCACAGGCGGCAGCTATCCGGCGAAATCTCGTCGGCGATGATGATGCGCATCATGTCGCCCTCGTAGAGACGGCCGCATTCGATCTTGAAGTCGACGAGCTGGATGCCGACGCCGAGGAAGAGGCCGGAGAGGAAGTCGTTGACACGGATGGCGAGCGCCATGATGTCGTCGAGCTCCTGGGGGCTCGCCCAGCCGAAGGCCGTGATGTGCTCCTCGGAGACCATCGGGTCCTCGAGCGCATCGGCCTTGAAGTAGAATTCGATGATCGAGCGCGGCAGCACCGTGCCTTCCTCGATGCCGAGGCGCTTGGAAAGCGAGCCGGCGGCGACGTTGCGCACGACCACTTCGAGCGGGATGATCTCCACTTCCTTGATCAACTGCTCGCGCATGTTGAGGCGGCGGATGAAATGGGTCGGAATGCCCATCTTGTTGAGCTGCGTGAAGAGGTATTCGGAAATACGGTTGTTGAGCACGCCCTTGCCATCGATGACGTCATGCTTCTTCTTGTTGAAGGCGGTGGCGTCGTCCTTGAAGAACTGGATCAGCGTGCCCGGCTCGGGACCCTCATAGAGAATCTTGGCCTTGCCCTCGTAGATACGGCGGCGACGGTTCATGGATTTTATCTCTGTTGTTGGCGCGCTTGGGCCGCGCAAGTGTCGTTCGTTTGCGCTCCCATAAACGAAATGCCGGCCTTTAACAATCGCCGTGAAGTCCGTTCCCCCGATTTCAGGCCTTTGCGCCAAGCTCCGGCGGGACGAAAGTTCGCATTGCACTTTTGCCTTCGTTTTGATTAATGAGCGAAGAAGCCTAACGGGTCAGAGAATCTACGGGAGCCATAGATGACCAGCATACAGGATCGGGAAAAGGCCTTCGAAGCCAAGTTTGCGCTGGACGAGGAGCTGCGCTTCAAGGCCGAGGCGCGCCGCAACAAGCTGGTCGGCTTGTGGGCTGCCGGCCTGCTCGGCAAGACGGACGGGGATGCCGACGCCTATGCCAGGGATGTCATCGCCGCCGATTTCGAGGAAGTCGGCCATGAGGACGTCGTGCGCAAGATCAAGGCCGATTTCGATGCGGCCGGCGTTACCCGCAGCGAAGACGATATCCGCGTGCAGATGATCGAGCTTCTGGCCGTCGCCATCGCGCAGGTCGAAGCCGGCTGAGGCCAGCCCTCTTCGTGAGTTTGGAAAGCCGTCCGGCGATCCGGGCGGCTTTTTCGTTGGCTATCGCGTGGCGGTCCGGCGGAGTTCGTTCTGCAGGTCCCGCGCCGTCCCGGCCTGGCCACGCCATTCCTGTGCGTGCACGAAGCCGGGAATGGCGGATGCCGGCATGGGGCGGGCGAGGGCATAGCCCTGGAGGATGTCGCAGCCGAGGTCGCGCATGATGGCCACATGGGCGGGCGTTTCCACGCCCTCCGCGACGACCTCGATGTTCAGCGAACGCCCGATCTCCACGATGGTGCCGACCAGCTTGCGCTGACCCGGGGAACGGCTCACCGGCTTGATGAGCTGCCGGTCGATCTTCAGTCGCCGCGGGCTCAGCTTCATCAGGCTGACGATGGAGGCATGGCCGGTGCCGAAGTCGTCGATCTCGATATCGATGCCGAGCCTGCGCATCTCGGCGAGGTTTTCCAGCACCGTGCGGTCGCAATCGTCGAGGAAGATCGATTCCAGAAGCTCGAAGGAGAGCGATTTCGGCGCGATGTCGAGCGTGCGCAGCGAGCGGCCGAGTTCAGGATCGTGCAGGCGCTTGGAGGAGACGTTGGCCGATATCTTGCCGATGCCGAGCCCCATCGTCTGCCATTCGGCGAAATCGGCAAGCGACCGTTCGAGGACGGTCCTGTCGATCATCGCCACGCAGTCGAGGTCCTCGGCGATCTTCAGGAAGGTGTCGGGCGTCAGGATGCCGCGTGTCGGATGATCCCAGCGCGCCAGCGTCTCGACGCCGATGATGTCGAGCGTGCGCGCGCAGAACTGTGGCTGATACCAGGGCAGGAAGCGGCGTTGCTCGATGCCGGAGAGGATGTCGTCGGCCGTCCGCTTGTTGACGATGATCTGCGCCTGGAAATCGCTGGTGAAGAATTCGTGCCGGCTGCGGCCGCGATTCTTGGCGCGGTAGAGCGCAAGGTCGGCATTGACGAGGAGCTGCTTGGCGTCGATGGCCGCGCCAGACTGGCTGGCGATGCCGACGCTGGCGCCGAAGCGGCAGATATGACCGTTGAAGGTGACGGGCTTGCGCATCGCCTCGACGATCGCCTCGGCGAGGGTAGCAAGGTTGCGGCCGGCCGAGACGGAGGAGACGAAGACGAATTCGTCGCCGCCGATGCGTGCGACGAAATCGCCGGGCCCCTTCAGCTCGTTCAGAACGCCGGCGGCGTGCACCAGCATCCGGTCGCCGGCAAGGTGCCCGAGCGTGTCGTTGATTTCCTTGAAGCGGTCGAGGTCGATATGCAGCACGGCGAGGCGGCCGGCGGCCTGACGCGCCTCCTCGGCGGTCACCTCGATGGCGGCATCGAGATAGCGCCGATTCGGCAGGCCGGTCAGATGATCGTGCAGGGCGGTATATTCGATGCGGGCCCTTGCAGCCTCCAGTTCGGCGCTGCGGGCTTCGGCAAGCTCCTTGGCGCGCTTCAGTTCCTCCTGAAGCAGCACATCCTCCGTCACGTCCCAGTTCGCCCCGATAAGGCGGGGAACGCCCGTGAGATCGACATAGGGCGCCGAACGCCCGCGAAGGTGGCGGATCTCGCCGTCGCCACGCACGATACGGAATTCATTGGCGAAATCCCGGCCGCGGGCGATGCCGTCTGTCACCTTGGCGGAGGCCCTGCCACGGTCCTCCGGGTGCAGAGCGCGCTCCCAGGTCTCGCCGTCAGGCGCACCGGTAATGCCGTACATCTCGATCATGCGGTCGTCCCAGCGGACCTCGCCGGTACGCAGGTTCACCTCGAAGACGCCGATGCGCGAGACACCGAGCGCCAGTTCCAGGCGGCGGGACATCTGTGCGAGGCGCTCTTCGGCCTCCTTGCGGTCGGTGATGTCGGTATCGGTGCCGGCGATACGGACCGGCTTGCCGTCCGCATCGTACTCCACGACCGCACCACGGCTCTCGATCCAGATCCAGCGTCCGTCCCTGTGCCGTTCGCGGTAGCTGAAGACGTTGAACGTCGCTTCGCCGCTTTCCTGCCTGGCGATCTGTGCAAGCACATGATCGCGGTCGTCCGGATGAACGTTCTGTATCCAGGCTTCGAGCGAGGCTTCGACCGGCTCGTCCGGCCTCAGGCCGCGGATGAGACGCCACTGGCGGGAATAGAAGAGGTCGCCGCGGGCGAAATCGTGGTCCCAGACACCCTGACCGGCGGATTCGAGCGCGTGGTTCCAGCGGCTTTCTCGCTCTGCCAGCTCCAGCGCGTTGCGCTTGCGCTCGTCGATGTCGATGGTCTGGACGACGAGGGCCGGCGGCAGGTCCTCGCCGGGAACGATCGGCGGCGCGATGAAGGAGGCAAGCACCCAGAATTCCCCGCCGTCCGCCCGTTGCAGGCGAAGCTCCCATGGCGTCTGTTCGGCGACGCCTGCCCGCATGGCGAAGGCGAGGACGCTCCGGTCCTTCGGCGAGGCGCAGTCTTTGAAGACGGGCAGGTCGGCGACGGCGGCAACGCCGAAAGGTGCCAGGAAGGCGGCATTCGCGTCGATGATGCGCCCCTTGCCGTCAAGCGCGGCAAAGCCGAATCCGGAGCGTGCGAAAAGCCTGCGATAGAGCGGCTCCTCGTCCGCTTCCCGCATGGCGATGGAGGTCGAACCGGACGGTCTGGCCATAAACGCGGCGCCTGCAATGAACTCAACAGCCGCAGCGTGCAACAGTTCTATGAAATTCCTCTTAATGACGAGAAATGCGCCGGTCAGGCCGCCGCCTTCAGCTTGCCGAGGAACTGGGCGAAGACCATCGTGCCCTCCGGCCAGGGACCGTGCCCGGATTCGGCATTGATGTGGCCGGCCTCGCCGGCGTCGAGCAGGAGCGAGCCCCAGGCGGCGGCGATGTCGTCGGCATGGTCGTAGCTGCCGAACGGGTCGTTACGGCTGGCCACGAGCAGCGAGGGGAAGGGCAGCGGATCGCGCGGATAGGGACCGAAGGTCATGAAATGCTTCGGCCTGATCTCCGGATTGGCGACATCCGGTGGCGCGACGAAGAAGGCGCCGGCGACCTTGTTGCCGAGTTGCGGGATGGCGTGGATCGCGGCGGCGACGCCGAGCGAATGGGCGACGAGGACGACGGGCCTCGTCGCAGCCGATACCTCCTCGACCACGCGCTGCACCCAGTCCTCCCGCACGGGCTTTGCCCATTCGGCCTGTTCCACGCGGCGGGCGGTGGAGAGTTTCGACTGCCAGCGGCTCTGCCAGTGGTCGGGGCCGGAATTGGTGTAGCCGGGGACGATGAGGATGTCTGCTTCGGAGGCTTTCATGTCCCGGCATGTGCGTTCACGAAGTGCTGAAGTCAAGGGGACGGGACAAATCCGCGCACGGGGTATATGATCCGTGCTCTGCAAAGCCAGTCACGGTGCGCCGTGGTGGCCGATGGTCGCCTTCCGCGCTTCATGCCGTGACGGTTGAAAACCGGCAAGGAGGAAGCCTATGACGACGTTTCATGTCATGGCCGGCCCTGACGCGATGGTTGCCCATCCGGCTGTCCGGCGGATCGCACTGGCGGATATCCGCGACGCGCTCGCGCAAGGGTTCGACGATTTCCGCGCAAAGCCCTCCCACTACGTCTTCCTGAGCCTCATCTATCCGATCTGCGGGGTCGTGCTCGTCACCTGGAGTTCCGGGGCGAACATGCTGCCGCTGATCTTCCCGCTCGTGGCAGGCTTCGCGCTGCTCGGACCGTTCTTCGCCATCGGCCTCTACGAGATCAGCCGGCGGCGCGAACTGGGCATGGATACGTCGTGGCGCCATGCGCTGGATGTGCGCCATTCGCCGGCGCTGCCATCGATCCTCGCCCTCGGGGCCATGCTGATGGTGCTCTTCGTCGCCTGGCTGGTCTTCGCGCAGATGCTCTATACGAGCCTTTTCGGGCCGGAGCCGCCGCGTTCGATGTCGCTGTTCCTCGCCTCGATCTTCGGATCGGAGAACGGGCTTTTGCTGATGCTCGCCGGCAATGCCATCGGCTTCTGCTTCGCCCTCGTCGTGCTGGCGACGACGGTGATCGCCTTCCCGCTGCTGCTTGACCGCGATATCGGTGTGGTCGCCGCCATCGAGACGTCGCTGCGTGCGACACTCGTCAATCCGGTGCCGATCGCCTGCTGGGGCCTGCTCGTCGCGGCGCTGCTCGTCGTCGGCACCATCCCGATTTTCGTCGGCCTTGCCGTGATCATGCCGATCCTCGGCCATGCGACCTGGCACCTCTACCGCAAGATCGTCGTCGACGGGCGGTAATACCGTTCGCGGGCGGAACGCGCTGGAGGAGTGCGCAAGGCCGCCCGTCAGAGGGGAGCGATGGCGCCACTGGCGCCATCGCCGTTTCTACGACGTCAAACCGTGCCGAAGACGCGGCGGAAGATCGTGTCGACGTGCTTGGTATGATAGCCGAGGTCGAATTTCTCGCGGATCTGTTCTTCCGAGAGCGCGGCGCGCACCTCCGCGTCGGCGAGAAGCTCTTCGAGGAAGTCCTTGCCCTGTTCCCAGACCTTCATGGCGTTGCGCTGCACGAGGCGGTAGGCGTCCTCGCGCGAGACGCCGGCCTGCGTGAGCGCCAGCAGCACGCGCTGCGAATGGACGAGGCCGCGGAACTTGTTGAGGTTCTTCAGCATGTTCTCCGGATAGATCACCAGCTTCTCGACGACGCCGGCAAGCCGGTTCAGCGCGAAGTCGAGGGTGATCGTCGTGTCCGGGCCGATGCCGCGCTCGACGCTGGAATGGGAGATGTCGCGCTCGTGCCAGAGCGCCACGTTCTCCATCGCCGGGGTCACGGCCATGCGCACGAGGCGGGCAAGGCCCGTCAGGTTCTCCGTCAGCACCGGATTGCGCTTGTGGGGCATGGCGGACGAGCCCTTCTGGCCCGGCGAGAAGAATTCTTCGGCTTCCAGCACTTCCGTGCGCTGCATGTGGCGGATCTCGATGGCGACGTTCTCGATGGACGAGGCGATGACGCCGAGCGTGGCGAAGAACATGGCGTGGCGGTCGCGCGGGATGACCTGCGTGGAGACGGGCTCGGGCGCAAGGCCGAGCTTGGCGCAGACATGCTCTTCCACGCGCGGGTCGATATTGGCGAAGGTGCCGACGGCGCCGGAGATGGCGCCGGTCGCGATTTCCGCGCGGGCGGCGACGAGGCGGGCGCGGTTACGGTCCATCTCGGCATAGAAGCGCGCGAGCGTCAGGCCCATCGTCGTCGGCTCGGCATGGATGCCGTGGCTGCGACCGATGCGGATCGTGTCCTTGTGCTCGAAGGCGCGCGTCTTGAGAGCGGCAAGCACGCGGTCCATGTCGGCGATCAGGATATCGGCGGCGCGCACGAGCTGGATGTTGAAGGTCGTGTCGAGCACGTCGGAAGAGGTCATGCCCTGATGGACGAAGCGGCTGTCCGGCCCCACGAATTCGGCAAGATGCGTGAGGAAGGCGATGACGTCATGCTTGGTGACGGCCTCGATCTCGTCGATGCGGGCGACATCGAATTCCGCCTTGCCGCCCTTTTCCCAGATGGTCTCGGCAGCGGACTTCGGGATGACGCCGAGGTCGGCAAGCGCGTCGCAGGCGTGGGCCTCGATCTCGAACCAGATGCGGAACTTCGTTTCGGGCGACCAGATGGCGACCATGTCCGGTCGGGAATAACGAGGGATCATCGGCTCAGGCTTTCCTTGGGAGGGTGGGAATTGCCGCCGCTTTAGCAAAGATGGCCGGCAAGCTCAACGCATGGTTCGGGACATCCGGCCCGCAAGCCACAGGCTGACGCCCGCAAGAAGCGGCAGGCCGGCGGGAAGATAGAGCCTGAGACCCATGACGAGGAACTGGTAGGTGGCGCCAGCAAGGGTGGTTACGAACTGGTACATCCATATCCTTGTGCCGAAAGGCTGGTGCCAGCGGGCGTAGAAGACCCGGTAATCCATGGCGAAGACGAAAGCCGTCACGGCCACCGTGCCGAGGCCGAGCAGCGCGAAATGGCCGGCAAAGCGCGTTTCGATGCCGCGCCGGCGCGTGAGGGCCCGCGCCAGCGGCAGCGCGAGAAGCCAGGCGCCGAACCCGCCGGAGAAATAGACGAGCATCAGTTCGCCGAGATGAAAGGTCTGCCAGCGGTCTTCGAGGAAGAGGGAGGCGAAGGCGCAGCCCGTCATGGCAAGACCCCAGCAGACTGCGCCGGCGACGTGATGGGCAAGATGAGCAAAGACCGGTATCGGGCCGCCGGCCGGGACGCTGGAAACCTCGCCTGTTCCGTCGCTCATGTCAGGGCCGGAAGGGGACGGCGAGCCAGCGTCCGTCCGCGCCCTCGAAGCCGACGCTGCGCACCAGTATCAGCGCGACATGGACGGGTTCACCTTCGGCCGGATGGAAGGTCACCGCGCCGGAAATCTGGTAGGAGAGCGGGCAGTTGCGGCTGTCGGGAATGCGTTCGTCCTCGTGGAGCACGCGGTCGGCCGCCGCGCCGTCGCGCGCGACGAGCGTCAGGCGAAAGCCCTTGCCGGCGGGGGCGATGTCCCGGCAGCGTTCGGGAAGCGCCAGTGGGATTTCCTCGAGCGCCAGCCCATAGGCGCCGCCGGGGGCGGGTTCGACGGCATGCTCGATATAGTCGATGCGCTTGCGGTCGACGCCGGCTTCGCCCATCGGGTTGAAGGCGGCAAGCACGCCGGGATTGGAGAGGA
>CBIMFD010000119.1:0-10032 GCA_966243085.1 uncultured Shinella sp. | reverse complement strand
GAGGACTTCGTCTCCGAGCTCTTGGAAGCCGAGGGCGTCGCCGTCGTGCATGGCTCGGCCTTCGGCCTCGGCCCGAACTTCCGCATCTCCTATGCGACCTCGGAAGCCCAGCTCGAGGAAGCCTGCAAGCGCATCCAGCGCTTCTGCGCGGCCTGCAAGTAAGCGGTTCTTTGTCACCTCTCGAAACCCGCCGGCGACGGCGGGTTTTTTGTTTGTCGTCCCCGCATATTCGACGTCATGCTCGGGTCAAGCCCGAGCATGACGGAGGGGAGGTTGGAGGCCGGTGTTTTTTGTTGGCGAGTGGTGAAATTTTCGCCTTCGTCACCGATATAAGGAAGCGATACGGAAACACCGGAGCAGCATCATGAAAGCCACATCCCTTTCCCTCGCCGCCCTGCTGGCGCTGGTTGCCTCGACGTCCGCGCTTGCTGCGGACCGCTACGACGAGCGGAGCGAGAAGGCTCCCCACAGCAAGGTCGTCGTCGGCGAGCATCCGGCCATGATGACGGCCTGGGACTATTTCTTCAACAATCCGGAAAAGTACCGCACCATGCGCAACGGTCCCGGCGAATATTACCAGGGCGTCGAACGCCCCTGACCTCTTCCGTCCTCATAGTCCGATCAGCGTCAGCATGACGAAGGTGGCGAAGAGGATGAAATGCGTCATGCCCTCGATGGCGTTGGTCTCGCCGTCGTTGAGGTTGATGGCGGCCGCGATCAGCGTGATCGTCACCATCACCGTCTGGGTCGGCGACATGGCCATGACGAAGGGCTGGCCCGTATAGAGAGCGATTGCCTCCATCACCGGCACCGTGAGGATCACGGTGGAGAGCGAGGCCCCCATGGCGATGTTGACGACGGACTGCATGCGGTTGGCGAGCGCGGCGCGCAGCGCCGTCAGGATTTCCGGCGCGGCCGAGATGGCGGCGACGACGACCGCCATCAGCGCCGGCGGGGCGCCCGAGCCCTTGAGGCCGGCCGTCAGCAGCACGGACATCGCCTCCGCCAGCGCGCCGATCAGCACCACGCCCACGACGATGACGACGATGGAAAGGGTGGCCGGCTCGTTCTCGTCCGGCGCCTTGCCCGGCAGGCCCTCCCTGCGCTCGGCGCGCGGATAGGCATAGCTGAAGAAATAGCTGTGCGCGCCTACCTGCATGCGCAGGAACAGGGCGTAGAGCGCGATCATCGCGCCGATGGTGAAGGCGGAATAGAGGTGCCAGCTTTCGCGCGGCACGAATTCCGGCACCACCATGGAAATCCCCATGGCCGTCAGGATCATCACGCCGTAGGTCTTTCCCGAATCATCGTTATAGGGCTGCTCGCCGTGGCGGATGCCGCCGAGAAGGGCGGCAAGGCCGAGGATGCCGTTGATGTCCAGCATCACGGCCGCGTAGATCGTATCGCGCACCAGCGTCGGCGAGGTCTCGCCCTGCATCATGATCGCCAGAACGACGACCTCCACCATCACCGCCGACAGCGTCAGGATCATCGTGCCGTAGGGATCGCCGACCTTCGAGGCGAGGATCTCGGCGTGATGGGCGATGCGGGTGGAGACGAGGATGATCGCCACGATGAGCGCGAAGGCGGCAATCAGCACCGACAGCCGGCCCATGTCCAGGAGAGTGTGTTCCGCCGCATAGGCGGCGATCGCGGCGGCAAGGCCGACGAACAGGAAACGTTCCTTCATGAGGCTGGACAGCATGGGCGGCGGGACTCCTCGGCAGGTGCGCTACCCGTAGATGTAGCCGAGGCCGGTGAAAAGGAAACGCCCGCGGAACAGAAATCCGCGGACGTCTTGTGATGTCGAGGCCAAGTATGCCGCATCACCCCCCTCTGCCCTGCCGGGCATCTCCCCCACAAGGGGGGAGATTGGATGAGGCAGCGCTTCGCCATCTTTAACGCTGCAATTTGGGTAATGCCGTTTCGTCCTGCCGATCTCCCTCCTTGTGGGGGAGATGCCCGGCAGGGCAGAGGGGGGTGAAGCAACGCCACCCCGATCTGATTGTCAGGCCACATTCTCCAGCACCGGATAGTCGGTATAGCCCTTGGCGCCGCCGCCGTAGAAGGTGTCCTTGTCCGGCGTGTTCAGCGGCAGGTCCTCCTTCAGGCGCTTCACCAGATCGGGGTTGGCGATGAAGAGCTTGCCGAAGGCGACGAGGTCGGCCCTGCCGCCGGCGACGGCATCGACAGCGAGGTCGCGGTCGTAGCCGTTGTTGACCATCCAGCCCGCCTTGCCGCCGGCCGCGCGATAGGCGGCGTGAAGGGCGGCGTAGTCGAAGGGGTTGTCGCCCTGCTGGTAGTCGCGGGGACCGCCCGTCGCGCCTTCGATGATGTGGACGTAGGAAAGGCCATAGCGGGCAAGGCCCTCGACCACATGGGTGAAGAGTTGCTGCGGATCCGGGTCGAAGGCGTCGTTGGCGGGCGTGACCGGCGAGATGCGGATCGCGGTGCGGCCGGCGCCGATCTCCTCGGTGATAGCCTCCACGACCTCGAAGAGGAAACGGGCGCGATTCTCGATGGAGCCGCCGTAGTCATCGGTGCGCTGGTTGCTGCCCGAGCGCAGGAACTGATCGATGAGGTAGCCGTTGGCGGCGTGGATCTCGATGCCGTCGAAGCCGGCCTCGATGGCGGCCCGGGCGGCGCGGCGATAATCCTCGACGATGCCGGCAAGTTCGTCGCGCTCGAGGGCGCGGGGCTCTGAGGTCTCCGCGAAGGCGCCGCTGCCGTCGGCATTGATGAGATAGGTCTTGGACTTGGCGCGGATGGCGGAAGGTGCGACCGGCTTGCCGCCGTTCGGCTGCAGGCTGTCATGGGAGATACGGCCGACATGCCACATCTGCGTGACGATCTTGCCGCCGGCCTTGTGCACGGCGTCGGTGACCTGTTTCCAGCCGGCGAGCGCTTCCGGCGTATAGAGGCCCGGCACGTCGGCATAGCCCTGGCCCTGCTGGGTGATGGGCGTGCCTTCCGTGATGATGAGGCCGGCAGAGGCGCGCTGCTCGTAATAGGCCGCGTTCAGCGTGTTCGGCACGGCGCCCGGGGAGCGGTTGCGCGTCAGCGGCGCCATGACGATGCGGTTGGCAAGCTGGATGTCGCCGATAGCGATGGGATCGAAGAGCGAAGTCATGGATGGTCCTTCTTCTGGCTGGGAGGAGGGGCGCCTAGAGGGCGCCGTTGATGTGCTGGAGGAAGGCGGCGATCGCTTCCTCGTCACGCTTGAAGAACACCCACTGGCCGACCTTGCGCGTCGTCACGAGGCCGGCGCGCTGGAGGGTGGCGAGATGGGCGGAAACGGTCGACTGCGAGAGGTCGCAGCGTCTCTCGATCTGATTGGCGCACACGCCGAATTCCAGCGGGTGCTCCTGTCCGGCGAAATGCCGTTCGGGCTCCTTCAGCCAGGCGAGGATCTCCATCCGCTTGGGATGGGCGAGGGCTTTGAGGATTTCGTCGGTGTCGGGCGGGCTCATGTCTATCGTAATCCGGCGATGGATATATCGTCTCTAACCGATATCGGGATCGACGTTTGCCGATGCAAGGGACATGGGCAAAAAAAGAGGGCCGCAAGCGAAAGCCTGGGCCCTGCAAGGTTGAAGGTATAAGAACCTCCAGAGGGGAACAGCCAACGCGCGGCACTGGGAGGAGAAAGACCGCGATGCGCTGGCTGTCCTAGATATGGGCAAGGAAGGGCGCGTCTTCAAGGGATGAACTTGCCAGGTTTTGCCGGAATGGTGAAAATTCCGTTCCGGTCAACGGAAGGCAAAAAAAGAGGGCCGCAAGATCAACTTGGGCCCTTTATAGTTTTGAAGGTAATAAAACCTCCAGAGGGGAACAGCTGCTGCGGTGGCACTGGGAGGAAAAAGCCACCAAAATGCATCAGCTGCGGGCGATATGATGCTTTCGCAGGCATATGGCAATCATTGAATGCGCATGCCAGCCATGCACATGGCGCAGGACTGTGCAAAGCCGCCCGTCAGAAGTTCCAGTTCCGAGCTTTTGCCACGATGAAATCGCGGAAGACCTTCAGTTTTGCCGAGTTCTTCATCTCGCTCGGATAGCAGAAATATGTGTCGAACGAAGGAATGTCGGCGCTGACGGGTAGCTGGATAAGTCCCGGATCGCGGCCGACAATATAGTCCGGCAGCATCGCGATGCCGATGCCGAGAAGGCAGGCCCGCTTGATCGAGGTCTGGCTGTTGATCTGCAGCACCGAGGGGCGGGGATTGTCGGAATCGCGCCCGGCGATCTCCAGCCAGTTGACGTCGAGCAGGTAGCTCGGCGCGGGCTCGCCGAAGGTGAGGATCTTGTGGCCGTCGAGATCGTCGATGGACTGCGGCTCGCCGTAGCGGTTGATGTAGGAGGGCGCGGCGTAGATGTGCATATGCACGGTGAAGAGCCGGCGCTGGATGAGGTCGGACTGCTGCGGCTCGCGCAGGCGGATGGCGCAGTCGGCGTGGCGCATGTTCACGTCCAACTCCTCGTTGTCGAGGATGAGCTGCACCTGCATGTCGGGGTAGAGCGCGAGGAATTCCTGCACCTTGTCGGTCAGCCAGCCCTGGCCGAGGCCGACCGTGGTGGTGATGCGCAGCTTGCCGCTCGGCTTCTCGGTGTTCTCGGTGAGCTGCACGCGCACGCTTTCGAGCTTCATCAGCACGTCATGCGCGGTGCGGTAGAGGATTTCGCCCTGCTCGGTGAGGATGAGGCCGCGGGCATGGCGGTGGAACAGCTTGATGCCGACATCCTGCTCGAGGGCGCTCACCTGGCGGCTGATGGCCGATTGCGAAAGGTGCAGCTTGTCGGCCGCATGCGTGAAGGAGCCGGCCTCGGCCGCGGCATGGAAAATCCGCAGCTTGTCCCAGTCGAGCGCCATTCTATCCCCCATATGTCTGTGAGGCGGGGAGCGCTCGCTTCCCGCCCGGTCGCTGATCGAACTGTTCCCACACGGGCGGTCGGACCGGGTCCGCCGCCCTTTGTTGGCGGCTTCTACTCGGCCGCAATTGCGACAGGCATATGACCTGCAAGGTATTTTTCGGTTTCAAGGGCCGCCATGCAGCCCATGCCGGCGGCCGTGACCGCCTGGCGATAGATGTCGTCCGTGACGTCGCCTGCGGCAAAAACGCCCGGCACGTCCGTCGCGGTCGAATCGGGCGCGGTCCAGAGATAGCCGTTCGGCTTCTGGCGCAGCTTGCCCTTGAAGAGCTCGACCGCCGGCGCATGGCCGATGGCGACGAAGACGCCGTCCGTGACTATGTCGCGCGTCTCGCCGGTCTTGACGTTGCGCAGCTTCACGCCGTTGACGGAGGCCGGCATCGGGGGCTTTGCCTCGGCGCCGAGATATTCGACGACCTCATGGTCCCAGACGACCTTGACGTTCTCCTTGGCGAACAGGCGTTCCTGCAGGATTCTTTCCGCGCGGAAGGAATCGCGGCGGTGCACGACGGTGACCGTCTTTGCGAGGTTGGAAAGGTAGAGCGCCTCTTCCACCGCCGAGTTGCCGCCGCCGACAACGATAACGTCCTTGTTGCGGTAGAAGAAGCCGTCGCAGGTCGCGCAGGCCGAGACGCCGAAGCCCATGAACTTGTGCTCGGTCTCTATGCCGAGCCACTTGGCCTTGGCGCCCGTGGCGATGATGAGGGCGTCGGCGGTCCATTCGGTGCCGCTGTCGGTGGAGATGCGGAAGGGGCGCACGTCGAGGTCGACATTCGTCACGAGGTCGTTGACGATCTCGGCGCCGACATGGCTCGCCTGCTTGAGCATCTGCTCCATCATCCACGGGCCCTGCACCGGATCGGCATAGCCCGGATAGTTCTCCACATCCGTGGTGATCATGAGCTGGCCGCCCTGTTCCATGCCGGCGATCAGCACGGGCTCCAGCATGGCGCGGGCGGTATAGATCGCGGCGGTATAGCCGGCCGGGCCGGAGCCGATGATCAGCACCTTGACGTGACGCGAGGAAGCGGGGCGGGCGGACATGGTCGTTCCTTCCGGGCGCGTGGCCCAATCGGCCCACCCTCGCGGTCTCGCGCAGGGCACGGGCCAGCGTGTCTTTGTTCGATCCTCATTTATGAGGGGACTGCCGGCAGTTTCAAGTGCGTGCGGCGCTTTGCCAACAGGCAAGCGACGGCGCGTGACATATTTGTGCCTCTTCCAGTAACAATCTTGCGCCGATGACGCGATTCGGGTTACTTCCGGTCGTCTTCCCGAAAGGTCTTTCCATTCCATGTTCCGTGCCGAACTCGACGCCATCGACATCCGTATCCTCAAGGAACTTCAGGCCGACGGGCGGATGACCAATGTGGAGCTTGCCGCGCGCGCCGGCATTTCCGCCCCGCCGTGCCTGCGCCGGGTTCGCAAGCTGGAGGAGGCGGGCATCATCGAAGGCTATACGGCGATGCTGAACGCGCCGGCGCTCGGCTACGACCTCGTCGCCTTCTGCATGGTGGGCCTCAAGCATCAGTCGGAGGCGAACCTTAAGGCCTTCGCGCTGGCGACCAGTGCCTGGCCGATGGTGCGCCAGGCCTGGATGGTCTCCGGCGACAGCGATTTCCTGCTGCATTGCGTGGCGGAGAACCTGACGCGCTTCCAGGATTTCGTGATCGAAGAACTGACCGCCAACCCGCAGGTCGATACCGTGCGTACCATGCTGACGATCCGGCAGGTGAAGAAGGTGGGGCTGGTGGAGCTTTAAGGGGGTGGGCTTGCCGCCGGCCGCTTACAGCAAGCCCGCATAGACCGCGTTGACGGCCTTCGCCTCGTTCTCCAGCGCGAAGGTCTCGCGCACCTCGGCAAGTCCCGCCGCGGCGTGGCGCTCCGTCATGTCGGGGTCGGCGAGATAGGGACGGATGGCCTCGCGCAGGGCCTCGTAATCGCCGGCCGGCACCACGGCGCCGGTCTTGCCGGACGTGATCATTTCCGCATAGGCGCCGGCATCGCTGGCGACGACCGCGGTCTGCGAGGCCATGGCCTCCAGCGGCGTCAGGCCGAAGCCCTCGTTGCGCGAGGGGGCGACGTAGAGGGAGAGGCGGCGATACCAGACCTTCACGTCCGGCACTTCGCCGAGGAAGAGGATGCGGTCCGAAAGGTCGGCCGCGGCAATCTCGGCCTTCAGGCCATCGGCGAAGACGGTATGGCTTGCCGTCGCGCGGCCGCAGACGATCGCAGTCCAGTCCGGATGGTGCGGCAGTAGCTCGATCATCGCGCGCACGAAGAGGTCGGTGCCTTTCTGGTGGCGGATGCGGCCGAAACAGCCGATGAGGTGGCGGCCGGGAAGACCTGAGGCCGCGATGGTGTCGGCCTCGCCGCGCGGCGGATGGAAGGCGTCGAGATCGACGCCGTGGCGGATGACGCGGAAAGGCACCTTCAGGAAGGAGGCGGAACGGTCGCTGGTCGCGATCACCGCGTCCATACGACGGATGAGGAAGCGCGTATAGGCGCTGTGCTCGCGTTGCGCGGCCGAGGTGAAGACGAGCTTCAGCGGCATGCGCAGCACGTCGCGCAGGAGAAGGCCGAAGCCCATCTCATTGTTGCGCCGCGCATGCCAGATGCGGTGCCTGCGGCCTTTCGGTGCGCGCCAGAGGCCGAGCAGCGCGGAAAAACCGACCTTCGGCAGGCCGGCACCCTCCGGCAGGCCGGGGCCGACCACGGCGATGCGGGTGCCGAGCTTCGCCTGGAAGGGCACGAGTTGGATGATCGTCGACGTCACGCCGGAAAGCCGGCGCTTGAAGTTCGGCGCGATCACGTCAACGGTCTTGATGTCGGTCACCGCCTCGGCCCCCGGCAAGCGGGCCTCAGCCCCAGGTGACGGCGAGGATTTCGTAGGCCTTGGAGCCGCCGGGCGCGTTCACTTCGATCGAATCGCCGACTTCCTTGCCGATCAGCGCACGGGCGATGGGCGAGGAGATGGAGATGCGTCCGGCCTTCACGTCGGCTTCCTGGTCGCCGACGATCTGGTAGACCTTCTCTTCCTCGGTGTCCTCGTCGACGAGTTTCACCTTGGCGCCGAACTTGATCTTGGAACCGGACATCTTGGAAAGGTCGATGACCTCGGCGCGCGCGACGAAGTCTTCCAGCTCCGTGATGCGGCCTTCGTTGTGGCTCTGGGCTTCCTTGGCGGCATGGTATTCGGCGTTTTCCGAAAGGTCGCCATGGGCGCGCGCTTCGGCGATCGCCTCGATGATTCGTGGACGCTCTTCCTGCTGGCGCCAGCGCAGTTCTTCCTGCAGCTTGACGAACCCGTCCTGAGTCATCGGTACCTTTTCAACCATTTTATCCCGTCCTTCAGACCGCGCCGCCCGGGCAAAGGGCCCGCGCGGACACAAAAGAAAACGGTCTCCGGAGAGGTCTCCCCGGAACCGTCGAAAGCATTTGAACACCCCTTATAGCAGATCGCCCATCGCGAACGCCAGTTATTTCGCCGTGCGGCCCCTGCTGCCCACAGCCGCCGGAACAATCCCCCGACGCCTCCGTTAGCCGGAATATCGCGGGAGGCAGGCATGGCCATCGACAATTCGGCGCATCTCGAAGGCAGGATCAATGCGCACCGGCGCCTGCTGGTGGAGCTGATTTCCGTGGTCGCCGCCATTCCGGAGGCGCGCACGGCGCTCGTCGCCATGGCGAGAAGTACGGAAACGGTCCTGGACCACGAGGAGGACCCGGGCATCGAGCCCGACCCTGCCTTTGCCGCCCAGCAGATCGCCGACGACGAGATCCGCGGCATTCTGACGGCCGCGATGGCCCGCCTTAAAACCAAGCTATGAGGATTGAACGATGGGTGTGATGGAGAAGATTTCCGCTTACTGGAAGCAGTTTTCCGGTGAAGTCACCGGCGACCAGGCGAAATACGACGAGGGGCGCCGGGAGGCGGCAGCCTCCGATGCGCCGCGGTTCGAGGGACGCAGCGATGACGGCGCATCGAGCGCCGAGCCGCGCGTCATCACCAACAACGATGACGCCACGGCGCAACGCACGCCGGCCCCCATGGAGGCGACCGCGCCCGTCGCCGACTATTCCAATGTCGAGCAATTGAAGCTCTTCCGCCTCGTTCCCGTTGCCGCGCCGGACGACATGAATTGGGACAATGCCCCGAACCAGGGTGAGGTCGTGGTGCGTGCCCGCTCCAGCGGCGATGCCCGGGTCGTGGCGGCGGAAGCCGAACTCGACTTCATGGAGATCGATGCGCTGCCGGGCGACGGAAACTCCACGACGATGGCGAGCGCCTTCCGCAACGAGAAACTCTACACCGTGATCGACGAGATGGACCCGAACTATCCGGTGGAGGGGCCGCGCGAGGTCGTCGCGGGCACGGTCCGCGTCGACAATATCCGCCCCAGCGAATTCTGAGGAGAACGTCATGAACCCGAGCCAATCCGCACGAACGGTCGAGAAGCAGCGCGATATCCAGGACGAGGTGGCAAAAGCCGACAGCAAGGGAAAGGCCGGAAAGCCGAAGGCCATGCAGGCCGGCGCACGCCTCTATCCCGTGCCGCCCTTTCCCGAGCAGCACCAGCCCAAGCCCGGCCATGAGGCCAAGCTTGATCCGCCGCCCATGTATGACGCGCCCTTCTACAAGGGCTCGGAAAAGCTGAAGGACAAGGTCGCGCTCATCACCGGCGGCGATTCCGGCATTGGCCGGGCCGTCGCGGTGCTCTTTGCGCGCGAGGGAGCCGATATCGCCATCGTCCATCTTGCCGAGGGGGCGGACGCGAAGGAGACGATCGCCGCGGTCGAAGCGGAAGGACGGCGCTGCATGGCCTTTGCCGGCGACGTCAAGGACAAGGCCTTCTGCGCGCAGACGGTGAAATGCGTGGTGAAGGACCTCGGCCATCTCGACATCCTCGTCAACAACGCCGCCTTCCAGGTGCACAGCAAGGATATAATCGAGCTGTCGGAAGAGCATTTCGACGAGACGCTGAAGACCAATCTCTACGGCTATTTCTTCATGGCGCAGGCGGCGGTGCCGCACATGAAGCCGGGTTCGGCCATCGTCAACACCGGTTCCGTCACCGGGCTCGAAGGCTCCAAGGACCTTCTCGA
>CBIMFD010000118.1:0-10097 GCA_966243085.1 uncultured Shinella sp. | reverse complement strand
TCGGCGAGATCGTCAACGGCACGGTCAAGCGCGTCGAATACGGCAACGTCATCGTCGACCTCGGCCGCGGCGAAGGCATCATCCGCCGCGACGAGATGATCCCGCGCGAGAACATGCGCTACGGCGACCGCGTGCGCGCCTATGTCTACGACGTGCGCCGCGAGCAGCGCGGCCCGCAGATATTCCTGTCGCGCACCCATCCGCAGTTCATGGTGAAGCTCTTCACCATGGAAGTGCCGGAAATCTACGACGGCATCATCCAGATCAAGTCGGTGGCCCGTGATCCGGGCTCGCGCGCCAAGATCGCCGTCATCTCGAACGATTCGTCGATCGATCCGGTCGGCGCCTGCGTCGGTATGCGCGGCTCGCGCGTTCAGGCCGTCGTCGGCGAGCTTCAGGGCGAGAAGATCGACATCATCCCGTGGTCGCAGGATCCGGCCTCCTTCATCGTCAACGCCCTGCAGCCCGCGGAAGTCGCCAAGGTGGTTCTGGATGAAGACGCCGAGCGCATCGAGGTCGTCGTTCCCGATGAGCAGCTCTCGCTCGCCATCGGCCGCCGCGGCCAGAACGTGCGCCTTGCCTCGCAGCTCACCGGCTGGGATATCGATATCCTGACGGAAGCCGAGGAGTCCGAGCGCCGCCAGAAGGAATTCAACGAGCGCACCAACCTCTTCATGGATGCCCTCGACGTCGACGAGATGGTCGGTCAGGTCCTCGCCTCCGAAGGCTTTGCCGCCGTCGAGGAAGTCGCCTATGTCGACCTCGACGAAATTTCGTCCATCGACGGTTTCGACGAGGACACGGCCCAGGAGATCCAGACCCGCGCCCGCGAATATCTCGACCGTATCGAGGCCGAGATGGACGCCAAGCGCAAGGAGCTCGGCGTTGCCGACGAACTGCGCCAGATCGACGGCATGACGGGCCAGATGCTCGTCGCCCTCGGCGAGGACGGCATCAAGACGATGGAAGACTTCGCCGGCTGCGCGGCCGACGACCTCGTCGGCTGGACCGAGCGCAAGGACGGCGAGACGAAGAAGTTCGAGGGTCTGTTCTCGAAGTTCGAGGTCTCCCGCGCCGAGGCCGAGGCCATGATCGTGCAGGCCCGTCTTGCGGCCGGCTGGATCACGGAAGAGGATCTCGCCACTGAGGAAGAACCGGTCGTGGAAGGCGCCGAACAGGACGCCTGACCGGCGTCCTTAAGGGTTTGACATGCCGCCCGCCCCGTTGCGGTTTGCGTCGGCAGGAACGGAAACCTATATGGGCAGGAAGGACGACGGCGTGAACGACCGCATGTGCATCGTGACGCGCGAAAGCGGGGAGGCGGATGACCTGATCCGCTTCGTCGCCGGTCCCGACGGCAGCGTCGTTGCGGACCTCAAGCGTCAACTCCCCGGACGTGGTTGCTGGGTGAAGGCCGAACGGGCGATCGTCGACAAGGCGGTGGCCCGCAAGCTCTTTGCCCGCGCCCTCCGGGCCGATGCGAAGGCCGGCCCGGAGCTCGGCGCCGAGGTGGACCGGCTTCTGGCGGCCCAACTCGGCGGCATGATGAACATGGCGCGCAAGGCCGGCCAGTTCGTCACGGGCTCGACGAAGGTGGACCAGGCGGTACGGTCTTTGACCGCCCTTGCCGTCTTCCACGCGACGGACGCGGCCGCCGACGGCGTCAGAAAGATAGACCAGGCGCGGAAGGCAGCTAGCTTTCTCACCGAGGACGAAACGGAAATACCCTCCTTCAGGCTCTTCTCGGAAGGCGAATTGGAGGGGCTTTTGGGCCAGAATGCTTTTATCCATGCCGCAGCGCTTGCAGGGCAGGCGGGTGAGGGTGTAGTGAAGCGCGCAATCATGCTCGAAAAATACCGGGGCGGCGCCCGGGTGGGAGCACATGGCGGCGCTGGCCAGCCGAACCAATGATACGGGTCACCGGCTTGCGGCCGGCCGCATCCGCATTGGACGAACACAATTGAACGACAGGGTCCGATCCGCATCCGGCCCTGATTAGGAACGGAACGGAATGACCGACAACAAAGACGACAAGACGATCAGCGTGGCGGGCAAGAAGACCCTGACCCTGAAACCCTCGGGGGTTCAGCAGGGAACCGTGCGCCAGGACATGGGTCGTGGCCGCACCAAGGCCGTCGTAGTCGAGACACGCAAGCGCCGCATCAACCGTCCGGAAGACGAGCGTCCCGTGACGCCCGTCACCCCGGTGCAGCGCCAGCCCGAGCCGCAGCAGTCGCGTCCCGCGCAGCAGCCTTCCCGTCCGGCCCCGCAGGCCGAGCAGGGCCGTCCGCGCGTCGGCGTCGTGCTGAACCAGCTTTCCGCCGAAGAGGTCGAGGCCCGTCGCCGCGCGCTTGCCGAAGCGCAGATCCGCGACGCCGCCGAGGCGCGTCAGCGCGCCGAGGACGAGGCCCGCCGCAAGGTGGAAGAGGAAGCCCGCCGCAAGGCCGAGGAAGAAGCACGGCTCGTCCGCGAAAAGGAAGAGGCCGAGCGCCGCGCCGCCGAGGCCGCCGCACCGGCGCCGGTTGCCGAAGAAGCCGCGCAGCCCGTGGCACGGTCCGCCGCTGCCGCTCCGGCCGCCGCGGAAGCCCGCCCGCAGCCCGGCCGCACGCCGGCCGCAACGCCCGTCGCCGGCCGCGGCCGCCGCGATGCCGACGAGGACGAGGAATCGCGTCCGCGCGGTGGCGCACCGGCCAGCCGTCCCGGCATCAAGCGTCCGGAACCGGCCAAGGCTCCGGCCCGCCCGAAGGGCGACGAAGGCCGCCGCCAGGGCAAGCTGACGCTGACGACCGCCTCGACCGACGAGGACGGCGCACAGCGCGGCCGTTCGCTCTCGGCCATGCGCCGCCGCCAGGAGAAGTTCAAGCGCTCCATGATGCAGGAAACGCGCGAGAAGATCTCGCGTGAAGTCGTGCTGCCGGAGACCATCACCATTCAGGAACTGTCGCAGCGCATGTCCGAACGCGCCGTCGACGTCATCAAGTACCTGATGAAGGAAGGCCAGATGATGAAGCCCGGCGATCTGATCGACGCCGACCTGGCCGAACTCATCGCCGGCGAATTCGGCCACACGGTCAAGCGCGTCTCCGAATCCGACGTCGAAGAAGGCATCTTCAACGTCGCCGACGAGGAAGGCAATCTGGAATCGCGTCCGCCGATCGTGACCATCATGGGTCACGTCGACCACGGCAAGACCTCGCTGCTCGACGCCATCCGCCATGCCAACGTCGTCGCTGGCGAAGCCGGCGGCATCACGCAGCATATCGGCGCCTACCAGGTCGAGCAGAACGGCAGCAAGATCACCTTCATCGATACGCCCGGCCACGCTGCGTTCACCGCCATGCGTGCCCGCGGCGCACAGGCGACGGACATCGCGATCCTCGTGGTTGCCGCCGACGACAGCGTGATGCCGCAGACGATCGAGTCCATCAATCACGCCAAGGCGGCGGGTGTTCCGATCATCGTGGCGATCAACAAGGTCGACAAGCCGACCGCCAATGCCCAGAAGGTCCGCACCGAACTCCTCCAGCACGAGGTCTTCGTCGAATCCATGGGCGGCGAGACGCTCGACGTCGAAGTGTCGGCCAAGAACGGCACGAACCTCGACAAGCTGCTCGAAGCCATTCTGCTGCAGGCCGAAATCCTCGACCTCAAGGCCAACCCGAACCGCACCGCCGAAGGTGTCGTCGTCGAAGCCCAGCTCGACCGCGGCCGTGGCGCCGTCGCCACCGTCCTCGTGCAGACGGGCACGCTGAAGCCCGGCCAGATCATCGTGGCCGGCGACCAGTGGGGCCGCGTGCGCGCGCTCGTCAACGACAAGGGCGATCACGTCAAGGAAGCCGGCCCCTCCATGCCGGTCGAGGTCCTCGGCCTTTCCGGCACGCCGGCCGCCGGCGACAAATTCGCCGTGGTCGAGAACGAAAGCCGTGCCCGCGAGATCTCGGAATACCGCCAGCGCCTCGCCCGCGAGAAGCAGGTGGCCCGCCAGTCGGGTTCGCGCGGCTCGCTCGAGCAGATGATGAACCAGCTCCAGAATTCCGGTCTCAAGGAATTCCCGCTGCTTATCAAGGGCGACGTTCAGGGCTCGATCGAAGCCATTGCTGGCGCTCTCGAAAAGCTCGGCACCGACGAGGTGCGCGTGCGCATCGTCCATTCGGGCGCCGGCGCCATCACGGAATCGGACATCTCGCTCGCCGAAGCGTCCAACGCCGCGATCATCGGCTTCAACGTCCGTGCAAACGCACAGGCCCGCTCGCTCGCCGAGCGCCAGGGCATCGAAATCCGCTACTACAACATCATCTACGACCTGGTGGATGACGTGAAGGCGGCGATGTCGGGCCTGCTCTCGCCGGAGCGTCGCGAAACCTTCCTCGGCTACGCCGAGATCCTCGAGGTGTTCAACATCACGAAGGTCGGCAAGGTTGCCGGTTGCCGTGTCACCGAAGGCAAGGTCGAACGCGGTTCGGGCGTTCGCCTCGTGCGCGACAACGTCGTCATCCACGAAGGCAAGCTCAAGACGCTCAAGCGCTTCAAGGACGAGGTCTCGGAAGTCAATGTCGGCCAGGAATGCGGCATGGCCTTCGAGAACTACGAAGACATCCGCGCAGGCGACCAGATCGAGTGCTTCCGCGTGGAGCATGTCACGCGCACGCTGTAAGCGTCCGGCGGACAGATCATCATGCGAGCGCCGGACCGTTTCGGCGCTCGCATTTTTTTGAAGGTGACGACCATGACCAGAGCAACATCCTCGGCGCCGTCGCAACGCATGCTGCGCGTGGGCGAGCAGGTGCGCGCGGCGATCACCCAGGTCCTCCAGCGCGGCGAAGTGCGCGACCCGCTTCTCGAAAAGACCGTGATCTCGATTTCCGAAGTGCGCATGTCGCCGGACCTCAAGCACGCGACGGCCTATGTGACGCCCCTCGGCGTCAAGGATCATGAGGCGGTGATCGACGCGCTGAACCGCAATGCGAAGTTCATCCGCGGCCGGCTCGGCCCGCAGCTTCGCCAGATGAAGTACATGCCGGACGTGCGCTTTCGCGACGATACCAGCTTCGACAACTACAAGAAGATCGACGATCTCCTGCGCTCGCCGGAAGTCGCCCGCGATCTCGATGCCGAAGACGGCGACGACCAGCAATAATCCAGGATAACGATGTCCAAGCCCCGCAAACCCAAGGGCCGGCCGGTCTCCGGCTGGCTGATCCTCGACAAGCCTTTCGATTTCGGCTCGACGGAGGCGGTCTCCAAGATCAAGTGGCTGTTCAAGGCGCAGAAGGCCGGCCACGCCGGCACCCTCGACCCGCTCGCCTCCGGCATGCTGCCGATCGCGCTGGGCGATGCCACCAAGACGGTGCCCTATGTCATGGACGGCCGGAAGATATACGAATTCACCGTTACCTGGGGCGAGGAGCGCTCGACGGACGACCTTGAGGGCGAGGTGACGCGCACCTGCGACAAACGCCCGGCTGCCGACGAGATCAAGGCGATCCTTGGCGGCTATACGGGCGTCATCCAGCAGATCCCGCCGCAGTTCTCCGCCATCAAGATCGACGGCGCGCGCGCCTATGACCTTGCCCGCGACGGCGAGACCGTCGAGATCCCCTCACGCGAGGTGGAAATCCATCGCCTGACGCTGATCGGCGCCGACGAGAATACCGCCCGCTTCGAGGTGGAATGCGGCAAGGGCACCTATGTGCGTGCGCTTGCCCGCGACTTCGGGCGAGAGCTCGGCTGCTACGGCCATATCTCGGCGCTGAGGCGCACCTTCGTCGCGCCCTTCGGCGAGGACGACCTGGTGCCGCTCGCCGATCTCACCGCACTGGAGAAGATCGAGGACGAGGCCGAACGGCTGGCGGCCCTCGATGCTTTCCTGATCGACACCGGCGAAGCGCTCTCCAGCCTGCCGCAGATCGTCGTCAACGACGACCAGGCGCATCGCCTGCGCATGGGCAATCCGATCATCGTGCGCGGCCGCGATGCGCCCGTTTCGGCGGACGAGGCCTATGCCACCGCGCGCGGCAAGCTGGTCGCGATCGGCGAGATCGGCGGCGGGGAATTCCGTCCGAAGCGTGTTTTCACGAGCTGACGCGATTGCGGAATACACAAGAAATCGGGGGGCGGAACCAACGGCTCCCGACTTGATTTCACCACAAGCTGAGGGCTTTATGGGTCGGCGAGGTTCGCCGAGCGGTGGGCTGGACGGCGCGTGGCCGTCCCGGCCGCTCCGGCGAAGGGTGAAAGGGCTGGTCGTTGACGATTGCGCCGACTGACAGAATGGCATCCGCCGGACGGGCGGAAGGGGGCGGCGGCCCCGTCCAGCCCCGCCGGCGCATGCATCGCCCGGTCGCCTTCTATCTCGTCTGCCTCATCCTCGTCGTCGTCATCCCTGCCTTCTTGTTCTCCATGGTGGTACTCAAGCGCACCAACGAGGCGCAGGAGCGTATCTTCGAGTCGCTGCTGCGCACCTCCACGGGCGCCGTGAACCGCGCGGTCGAGCGCGAGATATCCGGCATGTTCTCCACGCTCAACTTCCTATCGACCTCCGAGAGCCTGCGCGCGCCGGACTATGCCGGTCTCTACCGGCAGGCGTCCAAGGCGCTGGAAGGCACGGACATCTATTTCCTCGTCATCGACGAGATGATGCACCAGCGCCTCAACACGCGCGTTCCCTACGGCACGCCGTTGAGCGCGGCATCGGAGCCGTCCTCGGCAGGGCAGGCCCTGGCCCGCGGCGAGCGCATGGTCTCCGATCTCTTCTTCGGCAAGACCGCGCAGCAATGGGTGTTCAACGTCTACCTGCCGATGCGCCTCCATAACGGCCAGCATGTGCTGTTGACGCTGACGAAAAACGCCGAGGCGCTGCGCCGCGCGGTCAATCCGGATATATTGTCGCCCGGCTGGAATGCCGCCGTGCTCGACACGCAAGGCACCGTCATCGTCTCGACGGACGAGACCCAGAAGACGGGTAAGCCTTTCTTCCTGAAGGTCGTTCCTTCGCTCCGCCTCGGCGTCAGCAAGATGCGGGAGGGCGACGTCAACTATCAGGTCGTGACCGAATTCTCTTCGCTCGCCGGCTGGCGCATGATCGCCTGGGCGAAGTCCGCGGACGTGCAGGCCCCCGCCGTCTCCTCCTTCCTGTGGCTGACGATCGGCGGGGCGGTCTTCGCCGCGCTTGCGGCGGTCAGCGCGTTCGGCATCGCCCGCGTCCTCTCGCGCGACGTTCGGCTGCTCGCCACTGATGCGCGCCGGCTCGGCCACGGCGAGCGGATCGCAACCCGCCTTTATGCCATTTCCGAGCTCGAGACGGTCTCGCGGGCGCTTTCCGAAGCGGCCGATGCCCGCGTCAAGTCTGAGAACGAGGTGCGTTTCCTGATGCGCGAGGTGGCGCACCGTTCCAAGAACCAGCTCACCGTCATCCAGGCCATGCTGAACCAGTCGGCAGCGGGGGCGGAAAATGCCCTCGACTTCGCCGAGACCTTCCGCAAGCGCGTCGCCGGCCTTGCGCGTTCGACCGACCTGATGATCGCCAACGCGACGCAGGGTGTAAACCTGATGGAATTGGCGAGGAACCAGCTAAAGCCGTTCACGCCGGACGATGCGGCGCGAGTGCGCATAAGCGGGCCTGCCGTGCTGCTCGATCCCCAGGCCTCCCAGACGCTGGGCATGGCGCTGCACGAATTGTCGACGAATGCCACGAAATACGGCGCGCTCGCCAACGAGACCGGCATCGTCTCGCTTACCTGGGCGATGTCCGGCGAGGACCTTGACCTCGTCTGGCGGGAAAGCCGCGCCACGATCGACAAGGCGGCGATCGCCGAAAGCCGCAAGGGTTTCGGCAGCGTCGTGCTGGAGCGCATGCTCGGCATGGCGCTCGATGCCAAGCTGGATTTCACCGTACATGACGACGGCATCGAATGGCGGGTGACGATCCCGCTTGCCCGCCTGCGCGAAGACCATACCCATGACACGGACGAATGACGCCGCTGTTTCCTTCTGGTCTGCGCAGGTGCGCTCCGTGATCCCCTCTTTCAAGGCGGACCGCCTGCGCGAAGCCGTGTCCGGCAGGCCCGCGGAGCGGCGCTAGAACGGCCCTTTCCTTTCGGCGGCGAATGGTTTATAGGCACGCCAGCAATGCGGGCCTGCCCGCTTGCCTTCACGGCCATCGCTGGACGACATCCCGGCTTTTGGCGACTTTGGTTCCCATTCATGAAAGGACATCTCGATGTCGATTACTGCCGAGCGCAAGGCTGCGCTGATCAAGGAATACGCCACCAAGGAAGGCGACACCGGTTCTCCGGAAGTACAGGTCGCGATCCTGACCGAGCGCATCAACAACCTGACCGGCCACTTCAAGGACCACAAGAAGGACAACCATTCCCGTCGTGGTCTTCTGACGCTGGTTTCCAGCCGCCGCTCGCTTCTTGACTACCTCAAGAAGAAGGACGAATCCCGTTACACGAAGCTGATCGCTTCGCTGGGCATTCGCCGCTAAGACATTTCAGCGGGCGCTTCCTGACGGGAAGCGCCCGCTGCCTTTCCAGCAGGCCGGATGGGCCGGCCCTGCGGAACCAACCGATGGCCTGTCATGGGGCAGGATTGCAGGATGCTTCTCCCGCGAACTCTTCCATCCGGAAGTGCGACGGGCCCGGAAACCGAAGCCTCCCGTTGTCTTGCCCATGATGCGTCACGAACGCGGATAGACCACCTGCGCCTGTTTCGGGCGGCGGTGCGCGTATCTGCAAAGAAGGACAAGACATGTTCGATACCCACACGGTCGAAATCGAATGGGCGGGCCGTCCGCTCAAGCTGGAAACCGGCAAGATCGCCCGCCAGGCCGACGGCGCGGTGCTCGCCACCTACGGCGAGACGGTCGTTCTCGCCACCGTCGTTTCCGCCAAGGCGCCCAAGCCCGGCCAGGATTTCTTTCCGCTGACCGTCAACTACCAGGAAAAGACCTACGCCGCCGGCAAGATCCCGGGCGGCTACTTCAAGCGCGAAGGCCGCCCGTCGGAAAAGGAAACGCTGGTTTCCCGCCTGATCGACCGTCCGATCCGCCCGCTCTTCCCGGAAGGCTACAAGAACGACACGCAGGTCGTCGTCACCGTCGTCCAGCATGACCTCGAAAACGACCCCGACGTCCTGTCGATGGTCGCCGCGTCCGCCGCGCTGACGATTTCCGGCGTTCCCTTCATGGGCCCGGTCGGCGCCGCCCGCGTCGGCTACATCAACGGCGAATACGTCCTGAACCCGCATCTCGACGAGATGGACGAGTCGGTTCTCGACCTCGTCGTCGCCGGCACGCAGGACGCCGTCCTGATGGTCGAATCCGAAGCCAAGGAACTCGCCGAGGACGTCATGCTCGGCGCCGTCATGTTCGGCCACAAGGGCTTCCAGCCGGTCATCGACGCGATCATCAAGCTCGCGGAAGTCGCTGCCAAGGAGCCGCGCGACTTCACCCCGGAAGATCATTCCGAACTCGAAGCCGAGATGCTCGGCATTGCCGAAGCCGAACTGCGCGCCGCCTACAAGATCACCCAGAAGGCCGAGCGCTATGCCGCCGTCGACGCCGTCAAGGCCAAGGTGAAGGCCCATTTCCTGCCGGAAGGCGTCGAGCCGAAGCACTCCGCCGAAGTCATCGGCGCCGTCTTCAAGCACCTCCAGGCCAAGATCGTCCGCTGGAACATCCTCGACACGAAGAGCCGCATCGACGGCCGTGACCTGGAAACCGTCCGCGCGATCGTGTCGGAAGTCGGCATCCTGCCGCGCACCCACGGCTCGGCGCTCTTCACGCGTGGGGAAACCCAGGCTGTCGTCGTCGCCACCCTCGGCACCGGCGAAGACGAGCAGTATGTCGACAGCCTGACCGGCATGTACAAGGAACGCTTCCTGCTGCACTACAACTTCCCGCCCTACTCGGTCGGTGAAACGGGCCGCATGGGCTCCCCGGGCCGCCGCGAGATCGGCCACGGCAAGCTTGCCTGGCGCGCCATCCGCCCGATGCTGCCGACGGCGGAACAGTTCCCCTACACGCTGCGCGTCGTCTCCGAGATCACCGAGTCGAACGGCTCGTCCTCGATGGCGACCGTCTGCGGCACCTCGCT
>CBIMFD010000117.1:0-10118 GCA_966243085.1 uncultured Shinella sp. | reverse complement strand
CCAGCGCCACATCATCAGCCGCGACCTGCTGCGGCCGCTGGGGGCTTGAGGATGGTGATTGCGATGAAGACCCCTCCCCAACCCCTCCCCACAAGGGGGAGGGACTTACGATGCCGTCCCCACCGCATTCTTCTTGAAACCTTGCTGCTAGCAGCGCCGATCGATGGAATCGAGGCAGAGCGGCCGGTTAAGTCCCTCCCCCTTGTGGGGAGGGGTTGGGGAGGGGTCTTGCCTCACGGCGGAGGCACGCCATGACCCGCCCCCTCGACCGCCTCATCCGCCCTAAATCCATCGCCGTCTTCGGCGGCAAGGAGGCGCGGCGCGTCATCTACCAGTGCGACAAGATGGGCTTTGCCGGCGAGATCTGGCCCGTCCACCCGCGTGAGGAGGAAATCCTCGGACGCAGGTGCTACCGCTCCGTCGCCGAGCTGCCGGGCGCGCCGGACGCCTCCTTCGTCGGCGTCAACCGGGAACTGACCATCGGCATCATCCGCGACCTTGCGGCCCGCGGCGCGGGCGGCGCGGTCTGCTACGCCTCCGGCTTCCGCGAGGCGGTCAGCGAGCTTGCCGACGGCGACGACCTGCAGAAGGCGCTGGTGGAGGCCGCTGGCGACATGCCGATCCTCGGACCGAACTGCTACGGCTTCATCAACATGCTGGACGGCGCCCTGCTCTGGCCCGACCAGCACGGCATGCTGCGCATCGAAAAGGGCGTCGCCGTCCTCACCCAGTCCTCCAACATCGCCTGCAACATCTCCATGCAGCAGCGCGGCCTGCCGCTCGCCTATATCCTGACGGCCGGCAACCAGGCGCAGACCGGCCTTGCCGACCTCGCCCTCGCCGTCCTCGAAGACCCGCGCGTCACCGCCGTCGGCCTGCACATCGAAGGCTTCGACAGCCTTGAAGCGCTGGAACGCCTCGGCCTGCGTTCGCGGGAACTGAAGAAGCCGGTCGTGACGCTCAAGGTCGGAAAATCGGAGCAGGCGCAGCTTGCCACCGTCTCGCACACCGCCTCGCTCGCCGGCAACGACGCCGTGTCTTCCGCTCTGCTCTCCCGTCTCGGCATCGGCCGGGTCGAGACGCTGCCGGAGCTTCTGGAGACGCTGAAGCTGCTGCATGTCGCAGGCCCTCTGCCGAGCTACGACATCTCTTCCATGTCCTGTTCGGGCGGCGAGGCCTCGCTGATGGCCGACGCCGGCGTGAAGCGGAAGGTCAATTACCGGGCGCTGAAGGATTTTCAGCGCCAGCCGCTGCGCGAAACGCTCGGCCAGATGGTGACGATCTCCAATCCGCTCGACTACCACACCTTCGTGTGGGGCAATCGCGAAAAGCAGACCGACGCCTTCGCCACGATGATGAGGGGCGATTACGCGCTGAACCTCATCGTCCTCGACTTTCCCCGCCTCGACCGCTGCGATGCGGCCGACTGGACGACGACCTGCCACGCGGTCATCGATGCTTCCGGGACGAGCGGGGCCAATGCCGGCATCGTCGCCAGCATGGGCGAGAACATGCCGGAGGAGACCGCCGAGATGCTGATGCGGAACGGCGTCGTGCCCTTCTACGGCATCGAGGAGGCGCTCGCCGCCGCCGAGACCGCCGCCGGCATCGGCGAGGCCTGGGCGAAGCCGCAACCGGCGCTCCTCCTCAAGACCACGGCGAGCGGGGGAGAGGCGGTCACCCTCACCGAGCACGACGCCAAGCAGGCGCTTGCCGCCCATGGCGTGCCGGTGCCGAAGGGCCTCGCCGCCGGGACGGCCGAGGCCGCCGCGAAGGCAGCCGAAGCGCTCGGCTTCCCCGTCGTGCTCAAGGGCCTCGGCATTGCGCACAAGACCGAGGCCGGCGCCGTGAAGCTGAACCTTGCCAGCCGCGAGGCGGTGCTGGAGGCGGCGAAAGCCATGGCCGGCGTCGCCGCGGGTTTCCTCGTGGAAAAGATGGTGGCGAGGCCCGTCGCCGAGCTCATCGTCGGCGCGATGCGCGATCCCGTGGCCGGCCCCGTGCTCACCATCGGCGCGGGCGGCATCCTCGTCGAACTCATCGAGGATTCGGCCATTCTGACGCTGCCGACGGACGAAAAGGCGATCCGCGAAGCGATCATGAGCCTCAAGATTGCAAAGCTGCTCGGCGGCTATCGCGGCGCTTCCAGGGGCGATATCGACGCCCTCGTCGCCGCCGTCGCATCAGCGGCATCCTATGTCGTTTCAAACGCTTCAATAATCGAAGAACTGGACGTTAATCCCATAATGGTGCTGCCGGAAGGCGACGGTGTCGTCGCAGCCGACGCACTGATCCGTCTGAGGAAAAACCCATGACCGGACCGATAAGACAGCGCCGCGAAGGCGGCATCCTGGAAGTCACGATCGATCGCCCCAAGGCGAACGCCATCGATCTCGTGACCAGCCGTATCATGGGCGAAGTCTTCCGAGACTTTCGCGACGACGAAACCCTGCGCGTCGCCATCATCACCGGCGCGGGCGAAAAATTCTTTTGCCCGGGATGGGACCTGAAAGCGGCCGCCGCGGGCGATGCGGTGGACGGCGACTATGGCGTCGGCGGCTTCGGCGGCATGCAGGAACTGCGCGACCTCAACAAGCCGATCATCGCCGCCGTCAACGGCATCTGTTGCGGCGGGGGCCTTGAGATCGCCCTTTCCACCGACCTGATCCTTGCCGCCGAACACGCGACCTTCGCGCTGCCGGAAATCCGCTCCGGCACGGTAGCCGATGCCGCCTCGATCAAGCTGCCGAAGCGCATCCCCTACCACATCGCCATGGACATGCTGCTGACCGGCCGCTGGCTGGATGCCGAGGAGGCGCACCGCTGGGGCTTCGTCAACGAGATCCTGCCGGCCGGCAAGCTCCTGGACCGCGCCTGGGAACTGGCGCGCCTGCTCGAAAGCGGCCCGCCGCTCGTCTATGCCGCGATCAAGGAGGTCGTGCGCGCCGCCGAGGGCGAGACCTTCCAGACGACCATGAACCGGATCACCCGCCGGCAGTTCCGCACGGTGGACATTCTCTATTCCAGCGAGGACCAGCTCGAAGGCGCCCGCGCCTTCGCCGAAAAACGCGATCCCGTCTGGAAAGGACGATGAGGAACGCGCTCCTGCATCGGGCGCGTTCGATAGGCCTCCACAGGCTCGCTTGTGGAAAAAATAGAAAAATTAGGGCGTTACATACGCCGGATAGATGGATAGCTTTATAAGAACGGGCCGCGGCGCGGCAGAATGAGGAGGCTTGCGGGAGACGGAAATGTGCCAGTGCCGGCATTAAAACCCGGCCATAAGGTTGCCTTAGAGGCGAAAACCAGAAATTCTGCCAATCATAACGACAAATGCCCAAGCAGGGCCAGCAAAGGGAACAGGGGAATGACTGACTACACCAAATATCTCACCAGCCAGGTCGCGCTCGGCAAGATGAACCGTCGCGAGTTCATGGGCCGCGCCGCAGCCTTCGGCGTCACGCTCGCCGTCGCCGGCACCATGTTCGATACGGCCGCCAAGGCCCAGGAACCCAAGCGCGGCGGCAATCTCAAGCTCGGCCTCGAAGGCGCGGCGGCGACCGATTCGAAAGACCCGGCCAAGGCGCTCTCGCAGTTCATGTTCGTCGTCGGCCGCAACTGGGGCGACATGCTCGTCGAATCCGAGCCGCTGACCGGCAAGCCCGTGCCGGCGCTCGCCGAATCGTGGGAACCCTCCGCCGACGCCTCGACCTGGACCTTCACCATCCGTAAGGGCGTGAAGTTCCATGACGGCAAGGAACTGACCGTCGACGACGTCATCAAGACCCTGCAGCGCCACACCGACGAGAAGTCGGAATCGGGCGCGCTCGGCGTCATGAAGTCGATCAAGGAGATCAAGGCCGACGGCGACAAGCTGGTTCTCGTGCTGACGGAAGGCAATGCCGACCTGCCGCTGCTCCTGACCGACTACCACCTCATCATCCAGCCGAACGGCGGCCTCGACGATCCGAACGCCCAGATCGGCACCGGCCCCTACAAGGTCACCAGCTTCGAGGCAGGCGTCCGCGCCACCTTCGAGCGCAACAAGGACGACTGGCGCCAGGACCGCGGCTTCGTCGACACGATCGAGATGATCGCGATGAACGATGCGACCGCCCGCATCGCCGCCCTCTCCTCCGGCCAGGTGCACTACATCAACCGCGTCGATCCGAAGACCGTCGACCTGCTCAAGCGCGCGCCGACCGTGGAGATCCTCTCCACCTCCGGCCGCGGCCACTACGTCTTCATCATGCATTGCAACACGGCGCCGTTCGACAACAACGACCTGCGCATGGCGCTGAAATACGCCATGGACCGCGAGACGATGCTGGAGAAGGTGCTCGGCGGCTACGGCAAGGTCGGCAACGACTTCCCGATCAACGAGACCTATGCCCTCTTCCCCGAAGGCATCGAGCAGCGCGCCTATGATCCCGACAAGGCGGCCTTCCATTACAAGAAGTCCGGCCACAGCGGCTCGGTGCTGCTGCGCACGTCCGACGTCGCCTTCCCGGGCGCCGTCGATGCGGCCGTCCTCTATCAGGAAAGCGCCAAGAAGGCCGGCATCGAGATCGAGGTCAAGCGCGAGCCGGGTGACGGCTACTGGTCGAACGTCTGGAACGTGCAGCCCTTCTCCACCTCCTACTGGGGCGGCCGCCCGACGCAGGACCAGATGTATTCCACCGCCTACCTTTCGACGGCGGACTGGAACGACACCCGGTTCCTGCGCCCGGACTTCGACAAGATCCTGCTCGAAGCCCGCTCGGAACTCGACGAGGCCAAGCGCAAGGACATGTACCGCACCATGGCCATGATGGTGCGTGACGAAGGTGGCCTGATCCTGCCGATGTTCAACGACTTCGTGAACGCCTGCGGCAAGAACGTGAAGGGCTATGTCCACGATATCGGCAACGACATGTCGAACGGCTATGTCGCAACCCGCGTGTGGCTCGACGCCTGATGGCCGGCGGCGGACCGGCGCACGGTCCGGAGCTGACAGCAACGGCGACTGCGGGCGATAGCCCGCAGTCTGCCGGCGTTGCCGGGTCGGTTGCGTCCACTGGAAATCCCGTGATCGAAGCCTCCCCTTCGTTCTGGGCGAAATTCAGCAAGAGCAGCCCCCTGGTGGCGCTCATCGTGCAACGCTTCGCCCTCAGCATAGCGTTGCTCTTCGCCGTGTCCCTGATGATCTTCGGGGGCGTGGAGGCCCTGCCCGGCGACTTTGCCACGACCTATCTCGGCCAGTCCGCCACGCCCCAGGCCATCGAGAACATCCGCACGGACCTCGGTCTCGACCAGCCGGCCACCACCCGCTACGTCCAATGGCTCGGCGGGGCGATCAAGGGCGATTTCGGCAAGTCCTGGGCCTCGAAGCAATCGGTCAGCGAGCAGATCGGCAAGCGCCTCGGCAATTCGCTGTTCCTCGCCTTCTTCGCCGCGATCATCTCCGTGCCGCTCGCCGTCGGCCTCGGCATGCTGGCGGTGCAGTTTCGCAACCGCCTGCCCGACAAGATCATCAACGTCATATCGCTGGCGGCGATCTCGCTGCCGGAATTCTTCGTCGGCTACCTGCTGATCCTGTTCTTCGCGGTCAAGATGGGCATCGCGACATTCCCGGCGACCGTCTATGATTCCATGACGCTCGGTCAGCGTCTCTCTGCCATCGCCCTGCCGACGGCAACCCTCGTCCTCGTCGTGCTCGCCCACATGATGCGCATGACACGGGCGGCGATCCTCAACGTCATGTCGTCGGCCTATGTCGAGACGGCGGAGCTGAAGGGCCTTTCCGGCCTCAGGATCATCGCCAGGCACGCCGCGCCGAACGCCGTCGCCCCGGTCATCAACGTCATCGCGCTGAACCTTGCCTATCTCGTGGTCGGCGTCGTCGTGGTGGAGGTGGTGTTCGTCTATCCCGGCATGGGCCAGTACATGGTCGACGCCGTGACGGTGCGCGACATGCCGGTGGTGCAGGCCTGCGGACTGATCTTCGCCGCCTTCTACATCTTCCTCAACATGTTCGCCGATATCCTCGCGATCATCGCGAACCCCAGATTGAGGCATCCGCGATGAGACTTTCCACCATTCCCCTGAGCGCCTGGGTCGGCATCCTGGGCATCGTTCTCGCCCTTATTTGCGCCGTCTTCGCGCCCCTCATCGCCCCCTATGGCGAAAGCCAGATCGTCGGCTCAGTCTGGCAGCCGATGGGCGGCGACTACCTGCTCGGCACCGACAATCTCGGCCGCGACCTCTTCTCGCGGCTGATCTTCGGCGCCCGCACCACGATCTTCGTGGCGCTGGCGGCGACGGTACTCTCCTTCTCGCTCGGCATGCTGCTCTCGTTCACGGCGGCGGTGACGGGCGGCCTCATCGACCAGACCTTCTCGCGCTTCAACGACCTGATGATGGCGATCCCGACGCTGATCTTCGCCCTCGTCGTTCTCGCGGTTCTGCCGCAGGAACTGTGGATCCTCATCCTCGTGATGGCGGTCCTCGATTCGACGCGCGTCTACCGCATCGGGCGTGCCGTCGCGCTCGACGTCGCCGTCATGGAATTCGTGGAGGCAGCAAGGCTTCGCGGCGAAGGCACGGGCTGGATCATCTTCCGCGAGATCCTGCCCAACACGCTCTCGCCGCTGCTCGCCGAGTTCGGCCTGCGCTTCGCCTTCTCCATCCTGTTCCTTTCCACCCTCTCCTTCCTCGGCCTCGGCATCCAGCCGCCGGCCGCCGACTGGGGCGGCATGGTCAAGGACAACAAGGACGGCATCATCTTCGGCATTTCCGCTGCGCTCATTCCGGGCGGAGCGATCGCGGGGCTGGCGATCTGCGTCAACCTCGTCGTCGACTGGCTGATGAAACGCACCTCGAGCCTGAAAGGGGGACGCGGCGATGCCTGATCTTCTTTCCGTCCGCGACCTCAAGATCGAGGCGACGAGCTACCCGCCGGGCGAGCCGCCGAAGACCGTCACGCTCGTCGAAGGCGTCTCCTTCGACGTCGAGAAGGGCAAGGTCCTCGGCCTCATCGGCGAATCGGGCGCCGGCAAGTCGACCATCGGCCTCACCGCGCTCGCCTACGGGCGCGGCGGGGTGCGCATCACCGGCGGTGAGGTCAAGCTCAACGGCGAGGACCTCCTGAAACTCTCGCCGGCCGGCATCCGCAAGGTGCGCGGCTGCAAGGTCTGCTACGTCGCGCAATCCGCGGCCGCCGCCTTCAACCCCGCCCACCGGCTCGGCGAGCAGGTGATCGAGGCCTCGCTGAAGCACGGCATCATGAGCCGGGCCGAGGCGGAAAAGCGCGCGCTCTACCTCTTCAAGGTGCTCGGCCTGCCGAATCCGGAGACGTTCGGCCAGCGCTATCCTCATCAGGTCTCCGGTGGCCAGCTCCAGCGCGCCATGACCGCCATGGCGCTCTGCCCCAACCCGGAACTGATCATCTTCGACGAGCCGACCACGGCGCTCGACGTGACGACGCAGATCGACGTGCTCGCCGCGATCAAGCACGCCATCGAGGAGACGGATACCGCGGCGCTCTACATCACCCATGACCTTGCCGTCGTGGCGCAGATCACCGACGACATCCTGGTGCTTCGCCACGGCAAGATGGTGGAATACGGCTCGGTGCGAGAGATCATCGAGGCGCCGAAGCAGGATTATACCCGCGCGCTCGTCAATGTGCGCGGCACCAAGAGCGAGGAAGCGGCGGACCAGTCCGGCGCGCTCCTCAAGGTCGAGAACGTCACGGCCGGCTATTCCAACGGCTTCAAGGTTCTGCAGAACGTCTCGCTGCACCTGCCCAAGGGCCAGACCCTGGCGGTGGTGGGCGAATCCGGCTCGGGCAAGTCCACCCTCGCCCGCGTCATCACCGGCTTGCTGCCGCCGCAGGAGGGCACGATCAGCTTCGACGGCAAGCCCTTGCCGAAGGCGCTGAAAGGCAGGTCGAACGACGAACTGCGCCGCGTCCAGATGATCTACCAGATGGCCGACACCGCGATGAACCCGCGCCAGACGGTGCGCGACATCATCGGCCGCCCCCTCACCTTCTACTACGGCATGCGCGGCCGGGAGAAGGCCGAGCGGGTGAAGGAACTGCTGGAGCAGATCGAGATGGGCGGCCGCTTCGCCGACCGCTATCCGGCCGAGCTTTCCGGCGGCCAGAAGCAGCGCGTCGCCATTGCAAGGGCGCTGGCGGCACAGCCGGAACTCATCCTCTGCGACGAGCCGACCTCCGCGCTCGACCCGCTGGTGGCCGAAGGCATCCTGAAGCTCCTCCTGAAACTCCAGGAGGAAACGCAGGTCTCCTACATGTTCATCACACACGACATCGCGATCGTGCGCGCCATCGCCGATTCGGTGGCGGTGATGCACCGCGGCAAGCTCGTGCGCTTCGGCCCGAAGTCGAAGGTCCTCTCACCGCCCTTCGATGACTACACGGACCTCCTGCTAAAGTCGGTTCCCGAAATGGAAATCGGCTGGCTGGAACGGGTGCTGGCGACCCGGCGCATGGAGAGCGCAGGGAACTAGCAACGCGAAGCCCCTCTCTGCCTGCCGGCATCTCCCCCACAAGGGGGGAGAAAGGCTGGCAGCGCGCTTTTCCCTCAAAATTACACGCTGGGAGTGCCGCCACGTTAAGTCCCTCCCCCTTGTGGGGAGGGATTTAGGGAGGGGCCTTGCGTCTCCTCCCCTCACTTCTGCAAGCAGTTCACATCCCCGACGCGGCTTGCCAATTCACCTTCGGCCATCACCGTCTCCTCGCCGCGTGCGGTTTGCGGGCCGGAAAGCGCGCAGCCCGGAATGGACACGGCGGCGTCCTCGGCTTCGGCGGGCAGAGCCGCAGCAAGGGCAAGCATCAGAGCGTGACCGTCACGCACGGCCGTCATCGTCTTTCCGTCCCTCGCGCGCCGTGCGCGACAGGGCGCGTAGCGCTTCCATGGCCCGGCCGGCATCGCGCTCCGGCACGAATATATGGTCGTGGTGATAGGCGGCGACCACGTTGGCGCTGATGCCTTCCCGTGTCAGCGCCGCCGCGAAGGCCGCCGTCAGCCCTACCGCCTCCAGCGAGGAATGGACGGTGAGCGTGATCATGCGCATCGGCGGGCTTGCGGAGAGACCTCCTGCCGCGCTGGTCGGCAGGATCAGCGTGACGCCCTCAGCCTCCCGGAAGAGGCCGATGGCGGCGTGAAGAAGCGCCTCAGTCAACGCGTCTTCCGGTACGCTGACATAGACGAAGCTACCCTCCGCCAGCGCCGGCTCCATGGTCTTCAGCAATTCGGCAAGATCGGTGACGCCGCTCATGGACCGGCCATCCGCCGCACGGCATCGCAGAGCGCCGCAAAGCCCGCTTTTGCCCCTTCGCTCATGAAGCGGGCGCGCAGCCAGGCATGGATCATCTGCCCTTCCTCGCGAAATTCCACCGGAATGCCGGCAAGAATCAGCCGCGCCGCATAGACCCGCGCATCGTCGCGCAACGGATCGAAATGCGCTGCGGTGATGAAGGCGGGCGGCAGGTCCGCAAGGTTCTCCGCGCGGAGCGGGAAGGCATGGACGGCATCGTCCGGCGCCTTGTAGACGTCACGGTAATAGGCGACGTCGGCGGTCGAAAGCCCCGGCGCCTCGGCCATCTCGACATAGGAGCCGGAATCGAGGTCGCCGCCGAGACCGGGATAGACGAGCGCCTGCCCGGCAATCCCCTTCAGCCCCTCGTCGCGCGCCTTCATCGCGATGCCCGCCGCCAGATTGCCGCCGGCGCTGTCGCCGATCAGCACGACCGGATGCCCCTCCAGAAGAAGTTCCACCAGCACGGCCCAGCAATCGTCGAAGGCATCGGGCCAGACATGCTCGGGCGCAAGCCGGTAGTCGACCGAGACGAGTTCCGCGCCCGCCGCCACCGAAATTTCCGCACAGATCGCATCATGGCTTTCCAGCGAGCCGACAACGAAGCCGCCGCCATGGATGTAGAAGAGCCGCGTTCCCGTCGTCACCTGCGCCGGGCGGTAGCGGCGGATGGGAATACGCCCTGCGACAAGCCCGTCCTCCTTCACCATGCCGGCGGGCGCGGGCGCATCGAAGGCGGCGCAGAGCGCGTCGTACCAGATGCGCTGCTGGCCGATATCGGCATCCACGGCATCGGC